>JANOKO010001097.1:0-3733 GCA_031419335.1 Planctomycetota bacterium | reverse complement strand
GGAGCCGGTTGGTGGTGGCCCGAATCGGGTTGCTGGTCTGCGGGGGGGGGGTTTTGTTGTAGGGGGATTCGCCGTGCGGGGCGTGGGTGGGGGAGGCCGCATCACGCGCCCGGACTGTCATTGTGTCATGGAACGATTATGTCCGTGAGACCCGGCATGTCGAAGGACATGTTGATTTCAAGTGGACCAGTTTTGACGCGAAAGGCAAAGAGACACTGCTTTCCGATGCGTCTTATCATGTATTCGTCGACAACGACAATGCCAGAGTCGAAAACTTCTCGAAGTCGTCTCAAAGTGAATACGGCAAGAAGGGTTTCGGCAATACTTATTCGCAAATCCGCAACCCAGACTACTCGTCCGCACTCACCATGGCGTCTGGAAAATCCTGGACGATGGATTCGATCATGATGGGGACTGAGCGCAAGGAAGATCGAATTGAAGGGTCAATTCGACGAATACTGCTGGGCAACCTCTGCCCATTGAACTGGTATTTGCCGGAGTTGCTTTCCCATGAAGGCGTGACATTCGACAAGACATGGGACGAGACAATTGGTGGTCAACCCGTGGTCTGGCTTAGTTTTCATCTCTCGAAAGAACTCACTCAAAAGTCTTACCTCAAGTCTGGCGAGATCGCCATGCTTCCCCAGTCAAGTTTTGCCATTCTTAAGGGCCGGTTTCGCGCGCGTTACCAGGCTTCCTGTGAATCCCTAGTCACAGAAAACCAATATGATTTCAGCGAATCGCTCAAATACCCGCTCCCTACGACGTGCGTTTTGAAGTCTGTGAGCGAGCGATGCCAGGATGGACGCCCGGAGGATCTCACAGACATCGGAGGTCGTGGAATCCGAGAGTTCAAGATGCACCTCACTCGCGTGAAGTCGATCCCTCCGGAGCAGTTTCGTCTCGCCCAATATGGCCTCCCCGAACCGATTCTCGACAAGACACGTCGGACGCGATGGTGGTTGATCATGCTACTCACAGGCAGCGTGCTACTGGCCTGTTGGCGGTATCTGGTCCGACGAGAAAGCCGGTCCGGCGAGTGATTCAGAGGGAGACGAGGACGGGATGCGGTGTATGGACCGCTGGTCGACATCCTCGAAATCTCCCCCACAACAGAGCGATGAGTAAGTCCGCATTCACCGCTTCTCAAACACGACCACATGTTGTCTGGGCAGCTTGCCGTAGGTCTTCAGCCAAACCAAACCCAGTTCTTCTGGGGCGGCTTCCTTTTGGACCTGCTTCTCGGTCATTTTGTGGACCCCTTTGATCGGGACTTGGGGATCCTCTTTACGGTACTCGACGAAGGCGACTCGCCCGCCCGGCTTGAGGGACTTCGCGATCCCTGAGAGCATCTCGTACGGCATATCGAATTCGTGGTACACATCCACCATCAGCACTAAATCAACAGTCTCCGGCTTCAGGTTCGGGGAGGTCGTGGTCCCCAGCACCGGCAGGACGTTGGTCACGTTCTGCTTCTTGCAGTTCACCGCCAAGGCGTCGAGCATCTCTTGTTGAATATCCACCGCGAGCACCGTCCCCTGCGGTCCGACCTTCTTGGAAAGCATCAAGCTGATCACTCCCGACCCCGCTCCGATGTCGGCGACCGCTTGTCCAGGCTTGAGTTCGAGAGCCTCGACCAGTTGGGTCAACCCCTCCTCCTGCTCGCGCTCGGGACGCTCCAGCCAAGAGATTCCCTGGTGACCCATCACATGGGCGATCTCGCGACCGAGATAGAACTTCCCAATCCCATTCGGATCGTGCAACTCGCGAAATTGGTAGCGACCACCGCTGGTCAGGTCTGGCTGGGCGTCTTCGGCCAGTGAGCTGGCCGCGCACAACACTCCCATCGCCAGCAATCCCCAGAGACAGAAAAATCGAGAGAGCATGGCAACCTCATGGATGGGTAACGGAACGGCCCCAGCACCCTGCAGCACACACAGCGGGCGATCCCACTCCGTGTGAGTTTACAACTGTGGCCCACGAATCGCGACAGTGATCTGGTGAACAGATCGGATTCGTCCCTTCGAGTCAACGCTCTCCGTCAGAACCCTCGCGCGGCCCGAATGTCGTCCATTGTTCGCAGCTCGTAATCGATTCCGGTGTAGTCCAGCACTGAGCAGAGTGCCCGGACCGCGACGCCCAGGCCATCCGGCCCACTGAACCCGCCGAACTGGCCGCCGCCCTTCAGATGCGGTTCGAGTTCCAGAAACACGCCGGGCAATCCCAGCCGTTGCATCCGCGCGGTCAAGCTCGGCAGATGGTTCCGCAGGTCACGGAAAATCGCCTCATGTCCCGAGTCGCCGACGTTGGCCGGGACGAAGTTCTTGAGCCGTTCCTCGTCCACCACGCCAGTCCACTTGAGCGTGCTGTCCACTTTGTAGTCCTTAATGTGAATCCAGCCGAGGTGTTCTCGCATCGCGATGAACTCCGCGAGAACCTCCATCGGAGACATGTTCTGGCAGGTGAGATTCCCACCATCGAAGATGCAGACCATGTTGTCCCTCTGGACCCGCTCGGACAGAGCTGCCAGGAGCCGACCGTTCTGACCAATGAGGTTGGCCTCCACTTCGAGGGCGTAGACCAGCCCATGCTGCCCGCATTCATCGACGATGGGCCGCAGTCGCTCGACGGCCTGGTCGACGTACTTCCACGGGTCATCACCCTGCGGTTGGTAGAACGAGAACCCCCGGATCAGCTTCGCGCCGAGTCCCTGGGCGGCACGGATCGTGCGGGCCACTTCCCCGGCCAGATAGTCCGCCGGGGCGACGTATTTGTTGTGAGAGCTGTCGGCGATGTCGAGCAGTTTTACCTTGCCAATGCGAGACCCGATGCTCGTCACTGAAATCCCGTAGTCGATCTGCATCTGGGCCAGTTTGGCGAGATTTTCGTCAGACAATTCGGTGACGTGCTCGACCTGGCCGGAACCGGGGACATCGATGAAACGGGGGCTATAGTATTTGAGACCCAGGGCCGCGATGGCGGTCATCTGCTCCAGGGCCGTCTTCTGCCTGGCGGCTTCGTCGGCAAAGGCACTCAGGATGATGGTGGGGTTGTGTGGCATGGAGAGGGTCCAATCGCGGAGTGGGAGAGTGTCCCGATTCTGGAACGTGCAGACCCCGCATGCAAGCGAGCGTACGAACAGGAATGAGGCTGTGGTCCGTGTTCCAGCGCCGTGGATGACTTCCGCTTCGCGAGGATCGTGCCCCTCGTGATCGATTCTCATCATCGGTCCTCGCAAAAAAAAGTTCAAAGCACAATTTGGCGTTGAACTCCATTTCCCGGAGCAGATCAGGTTCCCAAAGCCCTGATTCGAGTCGGGGAAGACAACCCCCGACCCCGACACCCAGCCCGGCCTGTGCCGCCTCGCATACCACAATCACGGAGAGACTGACTGACAAACCACATCACAATAGGCGAACAAAATTACTCCTACACCCTTTCTAAACCGCGATCACGGTGCTGCATCGACGGACCCACTCGGGTGACGTACGATCCGTGGCGCTCGCGATGTTCGTGAGGCGATGCGAAACGACTGCCCTTGGGCAGATTCTGTGGGGTGTGCTGTACCGATGTCCGAACCTCTGATTTTTATGATGGGCAAATTCGAGGCCCGGATTCCGACGGATCGTTGGTACTCGGACAACCATCTCTGGCTGCAAACGGCTGCGGGAGGGTTCCGAGTGGGATTCACGGCCTACTCGGTGCGGATGCTGCAGGACGTGTACTTCCTCGA
>JANOKO010001096.1:0-1106 GCA_031419335.1 Planctomycetota bacterium | reverse complement strand
AGCAGACCCTGCTCCATCGCCCACTCGCGGATCGCGCGCAGCTGGTCGAGCGAGTAGGTCGCCCCGCCGCCGATGTTGGTCGAATTCTCGATGCACACGAGTCGGGTCGGGGAGAAGTGCTGATTCCCGGGACGCAGTGCGGCATCGAGTAACTCAGCACTCAGCATGCCTCGCGTGCCGCGAATCTTGCGACAGCTGACGCCGCTGAGAACGGCAGGAGCCCCGGCTTCATAGTTGGCGATGTGCCCAGTCTCTTCGATCAGTAACTCATCGCCGCTGCGGCAATGCGACCAGACCGCCATCTGGTTCGACTGCGAACCCGAGCAGGCGAAGACGGCGGCCTCTGTGCCGAGCAGCTGGGCCATGCGAGCTTCGAGGGCGTTGACCGTCGGGTCTTCGCCGACCATGTCATCGCCGCAGACCGCATCGGCCATGGCTCGACGCATGCCGGGGCCGGGCTGGGTGAAGGTGTCGGAGCGGAGTTCGACGGCGAGCATGAGGAGATCCGAAGCATGAAATCCGAATAAGAGAGAAGATTACTTCTTGGCCGGAGTCTTCTCGGCGGCAGGCGTCGGGTGCTCAATCTGCGGCCAGTACTCGCTGAAGTCGAACTTCGGGCTGTTGGCGAAGTCGTGGCACTTGAGACAGACCTTCTTTTCAGCCTGGGCCTTAGTGACGCGGACAGCAACGCGACTGGCGGTGAGGGCCTCCGAGATCGCTCCCCCAGATTTCTTCCAGTCGGTTTCGAACTTCACATGTTCGCTGCCCGGTCCGTGGCAGTTCTCGCACTGATTCCCGAGCAAGTGCGGAGTCGTCTTGGCGTCGATGAAGCCGTCCTTGTAGGGATATGCCTCCTGGGCATCCCAGCCGGTCGCGTGACAGCTCAGGCATTCGGGGTCATACGTACGGTCGATCCATTCGCCCTTCTCTTCAGGGCGGCCGTCCAGCAGGGACGCGGTGGCGTGGGCGTGGTTGCTGTCCTCCCAGACCTCATAAGCAGACGCATGGCATCCGGCACAGGATTTCGCCCCCATGAACTGTTTCTCGCTCGGATGGGGAAAGGCATTCAGACGCACCTCGGACGAGGGATCAAGCCAGGCATCTTT
>JANOKO010001095.1:0-1001 GCA_031419335.1 Planctomycetota bacterium | reverse complement strand
CGCAGCCCCTCGGCGATGCTCTTTCCGTGCCAGAATAATCGAGCAGCTCGCACGGCTGCGAGTGCCATTCCGATATTGGGGCCACTCGCTGCGGAGTATGCCTTGAGTGTCGCGAATCAACGTCGCCCCGAGTCCGAACGGATTACGGCGGAGCGGATTACTGAGCAGGTCGTGCCCCAATTCGACTCAGCAGTGGACAAGCGGCTCGTAGAACTCAATCAGTATTTGACGGACGATCTTCCACCACTGCTACTCCAGTTGGGAATGAGCACACCGACGACCCGCATGAGGACAACAGAGAAACTCTTGACGGCCAGTCTGGCTTGGGACACGACCCAAAATTGTCCGGAGTTCGTGCCGACGATGACCACGGAGGATGCTCCCGAACTGCGAGTCGCCATCCATTCCGAGGCGGTGAACGCTTGGCTGGTGAGTCTGCCGCTGGGGGGGCAGGAGATCCCGATTCAAGACATGGACCGGTGGCAGAAGCAGCTGGAACGAGCGTTTTCGTCAGGAGCGATGGGACGGTCGAGTGTTCGCCAGGTCTCTCAGACGAGGCGAATCGGTCGAACGCCGACACGAACGGTTCAGTCGGATGAGTCGGTCCCTGGCTTGGGAGAGCCAACGATCTTGGGCCCGCTGTTGGTCCCGCTGCGAGAGCAGACCGATAAAGTTCCAGTTCTGGCGGAACCGGAACTCGAACCGGAAGAGGAACTTCCTGGCAACCCGGTGGACGAGTCACCTGATATCCAATCCATGATGATTCTCACCCCGCAGAACCCGATTTCCGTGGAGTTCGGTCAGGGTGAGGCGGTGGTGACGTTGGTGGCAGCCTTTCGCATCGGCCCTGCTCCGCCGACGGATTACCACCGGATTCGCATTCCAATCACTTCACTTGTTTTGTATGTTACGTAGCTCTTGGTTTGAATATACTTCTCCAAGTAGTTTCTGTGTAAACACGTGTTTTTATTAGTAACAGGTCATTATTGCTCTAAACTATG
>JANOKO010001094.1:0-4621 GCA_031419335.1 Planctomycetota bacterium | reverse complement strand
GACCGTGAGCGGGGAGTCCCGCGCTGGTTGGACGAAGTGCGGAACCAGAGCGACCAATATCACCGCGCCGCACAACTCCTGACTGCGAACAAACTCGCTGAAGTCGCCGACTGGCCGACCATCCCCAGCAGTCTCCTCGTGCATGAGGTCCGCCAGTGGTGGAGCGGACAGCGGAAGGGGTGGACCGCCCGCGTGCATGACTCATACAACCTGTTGACTCGCGCATTGATGCTCCCCGTGCGAATGGCGCGCGACCGCATCCAGAGCGAGCCAGTCGACCCGGTCCAACTGTATCGCACTCGCGAATGGGCTGCGGTCCTCGAATCGATCGAAGAGGTGTACGAGAAGCTCGAATGGCTGTCTGAGCTGGGGAATGACCTCTTGAAGCCGAGGTTGTCCAAGCTCCTGAGCGGGGTGTCTCGTGCGGGCCTGATCCAGCAGATTCGCCAGTCGCATGAGGCGACAGACATCGCGTCGGAGTTACGAACTCTGGTACACAGTGAGATGGTCGCTTTCACCGAGGACAGTCCTGAGTGCTTCAAGTTTTTTCGCCGCCTCGACTCACTGGCCGCAGCCGCGCGGCCCGCTGTGTCTGTGATCTTGGCAGTGACGGGGGTGGGATTGATCGGTGATGCCGTGTTCACGACAGCCGCAACCACCACGCTGGGTCATCTGACCGCGGATGTTGTCGGTGGAACAGTGGCTGCCTCGGTGGGTGAGTCAGTCATCAGTGAAGGCGTGTCTCAAGGTGCGGGTCAACTGCAACTGCGATTGCGAAAGTTGCATCAGCGATTTGCTGCGGCACGAGCCGCATGGCTGGCAAAGTTACTGAAGGAACACTTGCTGGGCTCACTGCCCGAAGACCTGCAAACGGCCAGTCGAATGTCAACGAGTCCAGAGTTTCTGGCTGCGGTCCATGCCGTTGAGTGTGTCTGCCGAACCGTCCCGTGATGGAGTCCCGGGGCGGGAGCAGAGCCACTGGGGAATTGGCGATCCGATCCCTCGATAGCTGCCATGCCGTTCTGTTGTCCCCCTCATCTTGGCACAGGGTGTCTCATTCCACCAACGCCGATGCGACCCTGTACGTAGAGATGGTCTCCTGTCGGTCCGCACGGTACTCTGTCGTGAGTGACTCGCCTGTTGTGCATTGTCCGAGGTCGTTTCCATGTGTCACACGATAATCCGACGCTCGATCGCTGTGGCTGGGTATTGGGTTGCGCTCGCCAGTTTCAGTGTCATGGGGCAGGACAGGTCGCCCACTCCGGATTCTGGGACCACTTCGGTGCATTGGAATCTGCTCTTTATCGGACCCGAGCAGGCCGTCCCTATCTCCGTTACTGTCACCGCAGATGAAGGCCCTTTGGCCAAACGACACAAGCTGGCAGAGATGCTGCTCAAGCGGTTCGACTCGGACATGGATTCCAAACTCTCTCCTTCCGAAGCGGCGCTGTTGCCGCTCGGGGCGAAGGCGTCCGGCCCCGGACTGGGCGAGCAATGGAAAACTTGGGATCGCTCGCCCACGGATGACAGTCTTTCGATCGACGAGCTGGCAACCTTTGTCAACGAACAACTCGGCCCAGCATTCCAGCTGTCGACGCGCCCCCCCCGATTGACCCAGAGTGTTCAGTTAATCGATCTCTTGGACCGAGACCACGATGCGGCGATTTCGCAATCCGAACTGATGAGCGGTTTGCCGTTACTGCGACGATCAGACTTGGATGATGACGAAGCGGTTTCGGTGGGGGAACTTCAGCCCTACCCTCGTCGACAGGGGATACAACGACCGACGACTCCCGAGGCGATCCAGGCTCCGATCATTCCGGTCGACCGCGACGAGGAAGTTCGCGTGGCGGTGGATCGCGTGCTCAGAGTGCATGGTCGGGATGGACTGGGGCTGTCCGTAGCGCTGGCCAAGATTCAGACACCTGATGGGCAGCCGCAGACCTATGACACCGATAGGGATGGTCGTCTGAACTCAGTGGAACTGACCACGTGGGTGCTGGCCAAAGTCCCCGTAGCCATTGTGACTGCGACTTTGGGGCAACGCCGACCATCGTCGGTCACTGTTCAACAGGGTGCCAGCCAGCAGACTGGTGCCAAGGTCTCCCTCACTCTCGGTGGAGCGGCTGTCGATATTACGGCGCTCAACAACAAATTCGAGCAGACCGACACTGCCAAGATTTTCCGAGTGCGGTATCTGACCGTCGACCGAGACAAGAATGGGTATTTGGACGAAACGGAGTATGGAGGCTTGCAGCTCCCGGCACCGTTCCAGGATGTGGATGCCAACCGCGACGGGATGTTGTTTCGCGACGAGATGACAACTTTTGTCGAGTTCGATGCCATCGCGGTGCAGGCCCGCATGGAACTGATGATCGGGGACGAAGGCAAGACGCTCTTTGAACTTCTCGATAGGAACGTCGATCGCCGCCTGACCACGCGGGAGATTCGCGAAGGATTTACCGGTCTATCCAGTGTCGACCGGAATCACGATGAGCGCGTGGCCCAATCGGAGTTGGAAAGCCGGTTCCGGCTGACCTTTTCCTTTGGGCGGAATCAGACCTTCACCCCCAATGCGAACCCGTCAGCGATGCCGTTAACGCCTCGCTTGCGCAGCCAGGACAAGGGACCGGTCTGGTATCGACGGATGGATCGCAACTTGGACGGCGACATCACTTGGCGAGAATTCCTCGGTAGCCGAGCGCAGTTCGTCCAGTTGGATGTGAACGCCGATGAAATGATTGATTTGACAGAGGCATCTCCGGTCTCGGACCAGGCTTCGGAAGCGAATTGACGGTGTCCACTCGAGGTCAAGCCGCACGATTTCATCTGAAAGTCGTGACCGACTTCGTTCATGACTCCTTCGTGTGAGAGCAGTTCTCCGATGGCAGTGCGAGTGAATTGGACAATGGACGCCGGTATGGATGGCATGACGAGGTGGCGCGCGTACGCTTCACGGGTTAGTCGCCTGAAGTGCCAAGCACAGGAAGAACACAGCGAGCGCCAGGAGGAGTCCACCCGCGACCTGAAGCTGCCAGGCCCGCTCCGGACCCATTCTCTGGTACATGCGAAAAACAGTTTCGGGCGCTACGAAGCGGACCAGCGCCTTTGTGACGTGGACCCAGCCAATTAGCGTCAGAACCACTCCCGGAAAGGACCAGACGTTGTGGAACGAAACGATCATGGCCCCGAAGTTCAGGTAGAGAAAGCCTTCGGCAAATGCCCCCAGTCGACCGAGGCTGTGGAGCTTCGCAAAGTACTCCACCCAGGCACTTCGTTGAAAGATGTGCGAGAGCCCCATCACGAAGAAGTTGACTGCCACGAAAAATTGGATGGACTTTTCCACTCAGACTCCGATCTCTTGCGAGGGTTAAAGGCTGCTGCATTTCGAAAACTCAAGCTCACTTGCTCGGCCCACGAGAGCCGTGACCCGAATTTTCCTCCTGGCCCGCCAGGTCAGACGCAGCGTCTTTGAGGCACTCCTATTCCACTCGTCGGAACCACTCGATCAGGTGACCACTCACTGCGATCCAGTAGCAGTTCACTTCGAAGTGAATGTGCTGAATCCGGTCCGTCTCCCCTGTGATGCTGTCTCGATAGCGGATGACGACGCTCGACGTGTCGTGGGCGATCACTTCGTAGGCCACTGAATCGCAATAACCGTCCAACTCGGTGTAACACCGCCCCCGGCCCCAGCGGATCACCAGTTTGCCAAACAGCGCCTTCAGTTTGCGGAGGTTCTGCGGCGTGCAACCCATCGGGGGTTTGAATTGCTGAAAGGTCCGGCGGCGGTCGGACTGCCACATACCAATTAGCCGACGGTCTGACTTCGTTGCCTGTTGCCCCAAACTACACCTCGTCTTGCCCAGGAAAGATAGATAGAATCCGTTTCAGCCGATCAGACACGAGTGACTGTCGATCACCGGATGACATTTCAGAACGCACTTATGATCAATCGAGTCAACAACGACATACGAATCATCTGGCTGGGTGGACCGAGTGTCAACCCGAAGACATTCGAAGTTCGAAGAGGCTGAGCGGGTGTTGGCAGCGGACCGCGTCCTCGGTGGTGAAGCATTCTGATCGACATCCGCACGCGATTCACCATCCAGCTGACGCTGGACGCTCACCTTAGCCACCCAGATTCGCGACGGTCTTTTGTTTATACGCCTCGACCCCCGGTTGGCCGTACGGGTTGATGCCGATCAAGCGGCCTTCGACGACGGTGGCGAGCATGAAGAACTGGAACACTTGGCCAAGGGCGTAGGCGTCCAGCTCCCGCAGCACGAGGTTCGCGGTCGGGCGGCCCGCTTCGGCGTAGGCTTGGTTCGTGCCGTTTGTCGCGGCGGTGAGGATCTGTGGAATCGTCTTGCCTGCGTACTTGTTGAGCTGGTCATGATCGCCCACTGTCGTCGGGATTGCTATGGGAGGAGTGGACGGTTGTTCGACGATCAAGTTCGTAATCAGCTTATCCTTGGCCCCTTCCTGGTGCTGCTGGCCTCGGCTGTGCAGGTCGCGGGTGTTGACGACGGTCAGGGGGAATGCCCCGCGCTCGTGCTTGCCGAGGCTCTCGGCCAGCAGTTGGTCGTACCACAGCCCGACCGCTTCGAGCCGCTTGCCC
>JANOKO010001093.1:0-4112 GCA_031419335.1 Planctomycetota bacterium | reverse complement strand
CCTCTTCGATCCTCACTAAGCGATCGTAGCTCGAATGATGAACATCGAGTGGGATGTCGGTGACGAACCGATGCGTGGCAATACGATTGGCCCATGAGTCATACGGAGCGATGAACCCGGCTTTCACCTCGGGGGACATGGGCTTCTCGACCGCCATCCACAACGCGGACCCGGCGAACAGATTCAGACCCCGAACGCCGATCTCGCCCAGGCCGGGAATGCGGCAGGCTGCGATGCGGAGCGGGATTGCCTTCGACCGAAAGGCGGCTGTGTTCATCAGCACGAACCGCGAGAACCGGTCGGGCATCTCGACCGCTGCCCCCATGCCGATGCACCCGCCCCAGTCGTGGCCGACCAGCGTGATGTCGCGGAGGTCGAGCGTCTCGATCAATCGGCACAGATTCGCCACATGCGAATCGATCGTGTAGGCGTAATCCTGCGGCTTGTCGCTGTACCCGCAGCCGATGTGATCGACTGCGATGGCGCGGTACTCGGGGCTAAGGGCCTGGATGAATCGCCGCCAGGCGAAGCTCCACGTGGGGTTGCCGTGGACGAACAGGACCGGCTTCCCGGCTCCCTCATCGACGTAGTGATACCGCAGGCCGGACAGGTCGAGCCAGTGAGAGGCGAACGGGTATTCGATGGGAGAGACGGGCAAGGGGAGTGGGGAGTGGGGAGTGAGGAGTGAGGAGTGGGACGGGCACATTTGCCTGTCCGTAGGATAGACAATCCTGTCTGTCCCCGCAGGCGGACAGCGACACGCGCTGAGCCCCTCTATGCCGACTGACGGTTTGAATAGCGCTCGGCACGGGGGTTTTGTGAGTAGGCACCCACAGCCGGAGGCGACGGGCAGGATTGCCCATCGTACGGAAGACGGACGGGCCAATGGGCCCGTCCCACGGACTCACCACTTCAGCTCCAGCGTGACTTCGGCCTTGCCGTTCTGCAGCGTCACTGGCACGAGGAGTTCCTGGCGTCCGTTCGACTCGCGCACAGAGGCTGTTCCGCCGGTGGCCTTGATGGTCCAGAGTTTGTCAACGACGTACGTCCCGCCAGGACCTGGTTCGATCGAGCTGCCCGCTGCGGCGCGGATGTAGAGGCCCTCGACGGGAGTTTCGGAGGAGAGCGTCAACTTGCGGTGAATGAAGCCCTCATCCCCGGCGGAAATCGGTTCGGCGAAATCGATCACGGTGACAGCACCGGCCCGATACTTGAACGCAGGCCGCCCCTGGCCGTCCAATTCGTAGCCAATGAACTTGTATCCCCGTTCGCGTGGCGGGGTGTTCGGCCAGAGCGTGTCCGCCGAAGCGAGCGTGGCGACCGGGGAGTTGTCCTCAATCTTGGTGACGTGGTCGCCCAAGGGGTATTGATTCCCCGGACCGCGCCCGACCCAGTGCTTGGAGGCATCCATGAACTTGCCGTGCCACACGAGGCCCAGGCTCATGCGGTTGGCATCCCACGCAATGTTGCACTTCTCCGGATAACCGACCGCGATGCCGCGCGGAGTAAGTCCCTCAATGAAATTGCGGTAGATCACCGGCTTGCTGTCGGGCTTGAGTTCGATCGCCTCAGCTAGCAGTCCATCCGGAATCCCGGCCTTGTCACCGTCCTTCAGATAAGTCCAAATGGCCGCGATCTGCTGCGGGGGATTCCCTCCCAGAGCATCGCGAACAACGGCCTTTCCCTCGGGAAAACCCGTCGGCATCCGCGTGCCGGGACGGTAGGCCTGCGGGTCGAACAGATACCGACGGAACCAATCCTCGCGGAGACGCTGAGTCATTTTGCGCATGTCGATCGCTTGAATTCCGGTGGCGCGAATGTCACCGAACGTGTGGCACTTCACACAGGCCAGTGCCTTGTCACCGACCAAGTGGCGACCGATCGACTTGACACGCGATTCGGCTTCGTCGAAGGCGACTTCCGAGGCGGCTGTCTTTTCATCGAGAGCCGTGACGGTTTCGTGCAGCTTGGCCAGCCGACCGTTGCCGTACTTCGGCATCGCGACTCGCATGTAGGGACGGTCATCCGCACCGTTGTTGAAGATGTGGTTGAGGTAGTCCTTAGTGAGTTTGTCGCCGACGCCATCCAGCGGAGGCGGCAACCGGCCTTCATCCCCCATCTCGGGAATCGTGGTCGTGAACAGAGTGTTTCGCACCGACTCCGGTCCGCCGAGTCCATCGCGGACGTGGCAGGCAAAGCAGTTGAACGTCGTCATCGTTTGCCGGACCACCGCTTTTGGGGCGGCCTCGGGGGCGGGGGTCTTGAGGGCCGCGATGACGGCCAATCGCTGTGTCGGTGAGAGTGCGAAGTCCGGCACCCGCGTGTCTTTGCCAACTGGCGGTTTCACGGCGAGGCAACCCTTCGACGGGTCGAGAGCCGCGAACGCCTTGGCGGGCGGGCTGGTGAGTTGCTCACCGTTGACCTTCATCTCGTGACACGCTGCACAGCCGACCTGGCTGAACAGCGAGCGGCCCTTGGCGACCAGTTCGTCATTCAGCACGAACCCTTCGGGCTTCTTCTCTGGCTCGGGTGCGACAGCCGATTCGGGGGTCTTGGAGACGAACTTGTGAATCGGCTGGCGCGGGATGCCGGGGCCTTCGATGTCGGCCTCAAGGGTCCACTCGCCGCCGCCCTGAAAGTAGTCCACGCGGATCGGGTGAAACCCCTGGGTCAGTGTGGCCCGGCCTTCACCGAACTGGTGCGGGTGTACGCCATCGGCATCGGCGACCTTCTTGCCATCGATGTACAGGGCGCTGCCGTCATCGGAGCCGACGCGGAAGTTGTAGCTGCCATCGCGTTCAATTCGCAGCACCCCTTCATACCGCATCCCGAAGCTGCCGGACTGCTTGGCCACGGTCAGATCGAGGCCGCGCGATTCACCTTCACTGTCGGGCTTCAGCTTGTCGAAATCAGGCACGTTCGCCCAATCTCCCTTGTAGACCTTGAAGGTCATGTTCGGAGTCTTCGGCAGTGCGGGCGAGTTGTTCTTCCCGACCTCTTCGCCGATCAGATAGTTGGCGATGTCGGTGAACTGCTGATCGTTCAGCGGCATGGATGGCATGCGGCCCGAGGGACGCGCGGCGTGCGGGTTCTTGAGGAACTCGATCAGGCTGGCGATCGTGTACTTCTTCTCGATCTTGCCGAGAGGGATCGTCGTCGCATGTGGGACGGTGGCCGACTCGTCGCGAGGGGCATGGCACGCGGTACAGCCGATCTGATGGAACAGATCCTTGCCCCGCTGGCCCGCTTCCCGGTTGCTCCCCTGCTCGATCGGCGTCCCCGTTGAGGCCATGAAGTGGGCCAGAGCCTGCACAGCCGCATCGCGATCGGCGGGTTCCCAACCGGCGAAGATGTTCGGCATCGTGGTGCCGGGCTTGGCGGCCTGCGGATCGGTGAGGAACTTCGTGTACCACTCGGGACGAACCCGGCGACCAATTTCGCTGAGGATCGGGGCCTGCTTGGGGTCGACGCCGAACTTCGACTTCACCTCGCTGGCATGGCACTTCGCGCAGCTGAGTTCGCCGATGAGGAGGTGGCCGCCTTCGACTGGATCACCACTGGCGAGAGCATGAAACCGCTCGAATCCCGGCACGATCGGGCGGCGGGCTTCACGCTGGGCATCGCGCGGCACGACCCAAATGTTGCGATAGCGGACGGGCGTGCCGTGATCTTGCAGATACATCGGCCCTGGCTCGGACGACTCACCCAACGGAGCTGCGGTCGTGGTATTCGGGAGTTCGGTGTCGGGCTGGACGACGACTCCGTTGAGGCGGACAGTCAGCCGAGCATTGGCGGTCTTCTTGCCGTCGACATAGCGGGCGGCTGTAAATTCGGAGTCGTAGGTCTGCCAAGTCAGTGGGGGCAGGCACATGTTGAGATCGGGGTCGCGGATCGTGTAGATGCCGCCGGTCTCGTTGTTCTTGCCTTCGAGGCCGAACGAGTCGAGCATTTGCGTCTCGAACCGGCCTTGGTAGTAGAGCCCGCTGTTGCCGCGTCCCTGGCCGCGCGCCTTGGGCATGAAGGGGGTGCGGAACTCGATGTGGACCGTGCAGTCCTGGAAGGTGTCGATACTCGTGCAGCCCTGTTGCAACAGCCCGTCGACAAGCTTCGCC
>JANOKO010001092.1:0-1763 GCA_031419335.1 Planctomycetota bacterium | reverse complement strand
CATGTCGAACGTCGATCAGGACGGGCTGGAAAGGCCGTCCTACCGTAGGACGGGCTTTCCAGCCCGTCTCGCCTGACCAATCCCTGGAAACCTGACTGCGAATCTCCAAACAGACGGCCTGGAAAGGCCGTCTTACAAACCAGACGCTCTTTCACGGAGCGAAAGGCGACTCTTGAAAACCGAGGTGTTCCATGACCTTTGCCATCGAGACGGACAACCTGACCAAGTGCTACGACGGGCGACCGGTGGTGCATGCCTTGAATCTGCACATCCCGGTCGGATGTGTCTATGGCTTCTTGGGCCGCAATGGGGCGGGGAAGTCGACGACGATCAGGATGCTGACCGGTCTGACGCCGCCGGATGCGGGCTCCGCGAAGCTCCTGGGACAGGACATTCAAGGGTTGGCCCCCGCGACGCGAGCGCGGATCGCCTACATCGCCGAGGGGCATCCGCTCTATGGGGGCATGACGATCGCCGAAGCGGAACGCTTCACTCGGTCGTTCTACCCCCGCTGGCGGAGCGATCTCTTCCAGGGGATCATCGAACACTTCTTGCTCTCGCCAAAACAGAAGATCCGAAGGCTCTCCAACGGGCAGCGGGCGCAGGTCTCGCTCGCGCTGGCAGTCGCTCCCGATCCCGAGCTACTGATCCTGGATGACCCGACGCTGGGGCTCGATACGGTCGTCCGCCGCGAATTCCTGGAGTCGATGATTGAGATCATCCAGCGGCAGGGCCGCACGATCTTCTTAAGTACGCACATCCTCGGAGATGTCGAGCGCATCGCCGATCGGATCGGTGTGATGGTCGATGGCGTGTTGCGGGTCGACTGCCCGACCGAGCAGTTCAAGAGTGCGGTGCAGCAACTGGTGCTGGAGTTCGATGGACCGCCACCGCCGTTCCCGATCCTCCCCGGAGTGGTCAGCGATCTCTCCATCGGCAAACGCCGCGAGGTCGCCATCGTCCACTGGAACGAACAACACCAAGCCGCAGCTGAGGCTCTGCACCCCATCTCCATGAGCGTGGGGCCGCTCAATCTGGAGGATGCGTTCATCGCCTACACGCGCGGTCAACGCCCTCCCCTGCCCAGCTTCGACCCGTAGCCAAGTAGGAAGGGCTTTCCAGCCCGTCCCCGATGCGTGCGAGCCGCCACAACAAGTCCCGATGATGAGCGAGTTTCCCCGTTCCACACACCGCTCACCATGTCGAACGTCGATCGGGACGGCCTGGAAAGGCCGTCCTACTGTAGGACGGGCATTCCTGCCCGTCCCCGATGCGTCCGAGCAGCCAGAACGAGTCCCGATGGTCAGCGTGTTTCCCCGTTCCACACACCGCTCACCATGTCGAACGTCGAACGGGACGGCCTGGAAAGGCCGTCCTACTCACCGAACACAAGGTCCACCTCAATGAACCCACAACTCCTTCGCAAGGAACTCCGCGACATCTGGCCGCTGGGACTACTGGCCTTGCTGGCAGCCACTGCGATGTCGATGTCCGATGCGGACCTAAACCCGCTTTCCGATCCCTGGCGGACAGCTCATGCGACCAATCCCGGTGGTCGTTTGATCCCGCTCATCAGCCAGGAGAGCCGAATTTGGTTCGGGATGGTGGCTGCTGTTGCGGGAGTGATTCTCGGCTTGTGGCAGACGTGGTCCGAGACGATTCGCGGGACGTGGGGTTACTTGCTCCATCGACCGATCTCACGGAGGTCGATCATCGGGCACAAGCTGGCCACCGGGTTGGCGGTCTTGATGTTGGCGATGGCC
>JANOKO010001091.1:0-1096 GCA_031419335.1 Planctomycetota bacterium | reverse complement strand
GACAGGACTCTACCTGCGATCTCTGCTCCGAGGCGTCTTCGAAGGGCCCGCCGCCGATTGGGTGCTACGGCGGGAATTGGAGCAGTTCGCAGCGGAACACGGGGCAGCGGCCCTGCACGCTCGACTGACACAGGTCGACCCGCCGACTGCCCAACGGCTGCATATCAACGACCAGCGAAGAGTGATTCGGGCATTGGAGATTCACACCCTCACTGGCCAGCCAGCTTCGTCGCAGCAACAGGAATCGCCCCTGCCAATCGGCGAGCGGTCCCGGCACGTCTATTGGCTCAACCCCGACCGCGAAATCCTGCGTCGTCGAATCAGTCAGCGAGTCGATGCCATGCTCGCAACCGGATTGGTCGGCGAAGTGGAGACGCTACTCCGATCCGCACAAGGCCTCGGTCGCACAGCTCGACAAGCTCTGGGCTACCGCGAAGTGCTGTCCCACCTCGAAGAGGGCCTGCCACTCCCGGAGGCGATCGAACAACTCAAGACTCACACGCACCAATTCGCCAAACGCCAATGGACGTGGTTTCGCAATCTGGAGGAACTCCAGCCCGTTGACATTCAAGGCAACGAAAGTGCCGAGACAATCGCGACAAGTCTCGTCCAACGGGCACTGGTTGTGCCCTAAAGTCTCACGTACAAACCCACCATCATCGACCCCCACTCTTCCCTCGGGTCAGGAACAACTCTAACCTTCTCAATGCTGGTCCCTGCTCCATTTCCCCATTCGTAATGACTCCAGAACTCCCTCCCGCCACGACTCGGATTCAACGCTGGAAGTCATTTCAGTTCCGTGATTGGGTGCGGAGTCTGATTTCTCCAGGAGATAGCGCACACGAACTGGCACTGGGGACTTCCATCGGAGTCTTCGTGGGATTTACACCACTGTTCGGTTTGCATTTGATCATCATTATTTTGGTGGCGTTCGTGTTGCAGCGTCTGGTGCGGTTCAACAAGGCTTTGGCCGTGGCTGCCAGTTACATCAACAACCCGGTCACGTTTGCCCCGATGATCTGGGCCAGCTACAAGGTTGGGGCGCTGTTGATGCCATCCGCCGCCGGGACGCTGATCCAGGGGCGGCAGTTGCATG
>JANOKO010001090.1:0-1405 GCA_031419335.1 Planctomycetota bacterium | reverse complement strand
GCCCCCCAGAACCTCCACGGGACAGCCCGTGTCCCCCCCGCTACAATCTTGCTGCCTCGCCTTCAGAGCTGTCGGACTGCCTCATGATCTTCGTTTTGGACAACTACGACTCGTTCACCTACAACCTGGTACAAAGGTTCGGGGAGATCGACTCGTCGCTGGAGATTCTGGTCGCCCGCAACGACCAGATCACGCTGCCCGAGATTCACGCCCTGAAGCCCGACCGCATCTTGGTCTCGCCCGGCCCGTGCAGCCCCGGCGAGGCGGGCATCTCGAAGGCCCTGATCGAAGAATTCGGCCCGACCGGTATCCCGATCCTCGGCGTCTGCCTGGGTCATCAGTGCATGGCTGAGGTCTACGGGGCCCAGGTCGTGCGGGCCAAACGCCTGATGCACGGCAAGACCTCCGAGATCCACCACGACGGAATGGGCGTCTTCGCCGGACTCCCCAACCCCTTCACCGCCACCCGCTACCACAGCCTCGTCGTCCCCGAAGAGACGCTGACCCCCGAACTGGTCGCCTGCGGCTGGACCCGCGACGCCGACCACCCCAGCGAGATCATGGCCATGCGCCACGCCCGCTACCCGGTGCATGGAGTGCAGTTCCATCCGGAGAGTTTTTTGACGGACTCGGGGATTGATTTGCTGAAGAACTTTTTGCGGTTGCCGCACGGTGAGCGGAGGGTGTAAGAACCTTTCGAGAAATGAGATCCGGTGGTGTCGCTGCGCTCGACCACCGGCTAATGTCTGACATCCCTCCGGGATGATGATGCGGTCGCGATGGGATGTCGGTCCCAAGCTCCGGCTTGGGACCGCATATCCCCGAAGCTCCGCTTCGCCGCGTGCCAGAACACCCCCTCTTGCAAACCGTCCTCGCACTTGCCGACGGAATCCAGTCCTGACATATTTGGCGGAAGTCCTGTGCAGCTCGGCGAAGCAGAGCTTCGCGGATGGGCGTTACCAAGCCGGAGCTTGGTAACGAGAGAATGTGTGATTGAGAGTCGATTGGCCAAGACATCCCGGCTCACGCCGGGGGCTCGCCTGGATTCTGATCGTCGTCATCTTCCACCCCGTCCGGCCTTGCGAACCCGTACTTCTTTAATCGCCGGTCGAGCGTCGTGCGTTCGATCCCCAGCATCCGGGCCGCTTGTGATTTGTTCCAACCACAGGACCGCAGGACCGCCTCCATGTAGAGCCGCTCGATATCGTCGAGACTCCGACCAGCTTGGATCAGGCTGTCCCACAACCGGTAGCGGGGGTCGAAGGCGGTCTCGCTGGTGGGGGCGTCGGGTTCGGATTCGGCCTCAACGGGTGGTGCCACCACCGCCTGCGCAGCGACCGGGGGCGGGGGCGTCGCGTGCGGATTCAGCTCTAACTTCGAGAGGACGATGTCTTCCTCATTGATG
>JANOKO010001089.1:0-10196 GCA_031419335.1 Planctomycetota bacterium | reverse complement strand
AGTGCCCGTCGACTCGCTGCGAGTTGCCCCACAGGTAACCCAGGTCGCACAACTGGCGACACCTTCGGCAGAAGACGCTCGATCCGGATTGTTGCCAGCGTTCGCATTCGGCCTGCACGGCTTTCTGCGACGCCCCCTCTGAGAGTAAGCGCATAAGACTCCGGTGTGAGCTGGCGCGATTCTGCACCCGTTTCACACCCACTGATACTCAGGGGATGATGGTGTCTGTGCCGCCACCACCAATGATTTCATCGATCCCGCCGCCGCCGCGGATGACATTCGACCCGGTGTTCCCAACCAGCTTGTCGTTGAAGATCGAACCGGTCAGGTTTTCGAAGCCCAAGAGCGAATCGGTCCCCGCCCCGCCGACAGCCCGATTGTTGGCCAGATTGACTTCGACTCGAGAGGTTGCGGTCGCGTAGCTGACCAGATCAATTCCGGCTCCCCCATCGAGAGTATCGTTGCCAAGGCCGCCGATGAGCGTGTCGTTTCCGCCAGCACCGAAGAGCTTGTCGTTGAGGTTACCGCCGAGGAGATAGTCTGCTCCACCCCCCCCCGTGATATTCACGATCCAGTTTGCGCCGGTGGCATCAAACTTATTGGCGAAGGTCGACTTCTCCGCGTTGACAGTTTCCAGCTTCGAAGTCAACAGGTTCAGATTGATCGACCCGGTGGCGACGACGACGTTGGCCGTGTCCGTGCCGTTCCCACCGATGACAGCGGTGTCAAGACTATCGAAGTAGAGGATGTCGTTCCCCTCTCCGCCATCGAGAGCATCAGCCCCGCCCCCCCCTTCAATGGTGTCGTTGCCCAATCCGCCATTGATGTTGTCATTCCCACCACCGCCCGACAGGAAGTCCACGGATTTTCCGCCCAGGATCGTATCGGAGCCGTTGCCTCCGAGAATGGTCACGTTCCAAGCGGCTTCCGCTGCGTTGAACGTGTTGCTGAACGTCGAATCCTTGGCATCCACGATCTCAATCTGCCCTGTGGTCAGATTCAGATTCACGCCTCCAGTCGCGCCCGTAACGACTGCCGTGTCCTTACCGGGTCCGCCGATGACGGCCGTGTCCTGATTGTCGAATTTCAGGATGTCATCCCCGTGACCACCATTCAGGATATCGGCTCCCGGACCACCAGCGATCGTGTCGTTTCCACCTCCGCCCTCGAGGGTATCTTGACCGTTCCCGCCCGTGATCTTGTCATTTCCGGAACCGCCAATGATGGTCACATTCCAGGTCGCCCCGGTCGCATCCAAGGTGTTGTTGAACGTTGAAGCCGTGGCATCGACCACTTCGATCTGACCCGGTAGCAGGCTGAGATTCACAGCCGCCGTGGGATTGACCAACTTGGCGGTGTCGTTTCCACCCGCTCCACTGACGGTCGTGTCCGCTGTGTCGAAGATCAACAAGTCATGGCCTTCGCCGCCAAAGAGCGCATCGGCTCCCTGTCCGCCATCGAGCGTATCGTCGCCGAACCCCCCATTCAGAATGTCGTTCCCCAAGCCGCCCCACAGAACGTTGTTGCCTGCATTGCCCGTGAGTACATCAGCGAAGTTCGACCCCGCTAAGTTCTCGATCAGGTTCAACAGATCCGGGCCTGCACCGCCGGTGTTCTGTGACCCAACGATCAAGAGGCTCACATTGACTCCCGTGACAGCTTGGATGTAGGAGGCGGTATCCGCTCCGATTCCCCCATCGAGAGTGTCTTGGCCCAAGCTGCTAATCAACGTGTCGTCACCTGTGCCACCGGAGATCGTGCTGACATACCCGGTGCCCAGCGTCGCGTCGAGCCGCAGTGAGTCATGGCCCGCCAACCCGACAAGATAAATCTGTGTGACACTGGCTGCGGAGATCTCGGTATTGATCAGGCTCAAACCATCATTGATCTTGATCGTTCCGCCGGAATTCAGGACGTTGATCTGATCGTTCAGATGGGTTCCTTTGACGACGAGAATTCCGCCGCTTATGGAGAACGTTGTCACGTCCAGAACCTCAATCTGGATCACACCAGTGTCAGACCGCACGGGCGTCCCATTATCGGTGACTTGAATCGTCAGATTGAAGACTTGCAGGACTTCCCAGTCGAGTGCCGCAGTATTGGCGACCGTGATCCGCCCGGTTGTGGAGTTGATTGCAAACGCACCGCCGGTGTTGCCTGCGATAATCGAGTACGTCAACTGCTGGGCCACATCGGGATCCTGCGCCGAGACGGTGCCGACGATCGTGCCGACCGGGCTCCCCTCGCGGACTGCTGGCAGGTTCTGGTTATTGAGAATCGGCGGGCTGTTGTCTGGGTTGGTGTAATCACCGGTAATTCGATACTGACCCAGGCTGCCATAGTCGGTGTAGCCAATGCCTTTCGGATCACCCATTCCCACACCATCGATCTTGATGTAGTAGGCTCCGATCGTCGCGGTAAAGCTGAGCGATGCCGTCGTGAGGTCGATCGGATTGGATGTCGCGACCAGATTCCCCGATCCGTCATAGACCTCCGCCAAGATGTCAAGATTAGTGCCAACTTCGGCCCCGTTGATATTCAGGGAGACCAACCCATTTCCCACATTCAGGCGAAAGATGTCGACATCCGTTCGCTGCTCAATGATTCCCTTTTGGTCCACGCCGACGCGGTTTCCCACAGCAGGTAGCTTGTTGATGTTCGTCGCCGCATTGACGGTATTCGCGGCATCATCAGCGCGATAGCCGAACCCGTTTCGGGTCGTGATGATGGCCAGATCGTCTTCCAGATTGCTGGCCGCTGTGTACTCGCCTTTGCTCCATTGAGAGAGGCTGGGGCCAAAGGGCGCCCCCTGAATCGGGCCCCAACTGGTGGCTCCAGTCCCGTGACCGAAGTAGTACTCTTCGACAGGTGACGTTCGTCCATCGTGCCCCAGAAAGAGGGAGTGCCCAACTTCGTGGCTGACG
The DNA here is from genome assembly GCA_031419335.1 of Planctomycetota bacterium. Classification (GTDB taxonomy): domain Bacteria; phylum Planctomycetota; class Planctomycetia; order Planctomycetales; family Planctomycetaceae; genus TH-plancto1. The sequence continues at coordinate 7,272 of JANOKO010001089.1, read as the reverse complement.
GTTTCGGCCGCAGCTTTTTCACCACCGTTAAACACCAAGGCGGGCGTGTCGGAGTCCCAGTTAAAAGAACCAATGTAGGCAATGCCCCCCGCTCCCGAGTTGAGCGGATCGTTGTTGGAGATGATTGCTCGAACCCCCCAGCGAGTGTCACTACCGCCTGTGTTTCGTAAGTCCGCGATCGGGGGTTCTTCCGTGGTCACGTTCACATTGAACGGTGCGAAGTCCTCGGCGACTCTCGCCCAGATTCGCTGGAGCTGCTCCAATTCGTTATTGGTGAAGCTGGCGTCCCCCTCGAAGCTGTACGCATCGAATGTCAGAGTGTTGCCATTCGAGTTCCACGCCGTACCGGTCACCACCTGGCCGTTAAAATCGAGATAGATCACCTTGGTCGCGCTGGGAAGGCTGTGGAGCTTGAATGTCTCCGTCAAGGGGAACAGCGGACCATTCTGCGGGGCTGCTGCAGATGCCAAAGCAGGTGACAACACTTTGGGACTGTATCCCAACTGAGCAGCGAGCAGCACCCGATACTCCATGAGTTCAATTGGCCCCACCGACCGGCGAACCCGTCGACCGTGTCTCGAAACACACTTCTTGACCTGACGCTGAATCCAATTGGCAAACATCTCAATCCCCAGATTGAATGGGACACCCCGATTTTGACATTCGGGGACAATAGACCAGACGGGTAGGCTACGCCGGTCGTACACAGAATACAATACTCGGCAGACCCAGACCGTTGTCCACACCCTCTTCCCAATTGTTTTTCCCCCTGGTGTTCAGGGAAATCACTTGTGCTGCATAAATGAGGGATTCCACATTTTTGTTCTGAATGTCACCGAAATACTCCAAAAAGAGTATTTCCGCAGGAACCCAACGGAATTCACGGCAGCAACACTTGATGAGCGCGCATGGCCTGCGTCCGCCGCGAACAGCTCCGTTTCTCGGCAGAGGGCCTCTCCCCTCGCCTCTGCAACACCGGACTCGTTCCCGGGATTCTCCGCTTGACCCTCTTGGTGATCCGCTAGTTCCCTTCGCGGAACGAGAAGCTGTCAATGGCCCGGAGTTCCTGTGTCTCAGTCGAGCGGTTGTTGTAATAAAACCCATAGAGTCCCACTTTGCCGCTGGTGAGTTCCGCCACGTAGATCGATCCACTGGCGGGGACTCCTCCCGCTGCTCCTTTGGTGGCAATGAAGCCCGGGACCATCAAATACCGTCCGTTCTCGATGACACCAAAATCAGCGGCGACGTTGCGACCGAAGAACTGTCCGAAGCTTCCCGTCTGTGTGTTGTGAGCAGCACCTCGGAGGCGACCGGTGACACTGTCGAGAACAAAGATCGCATCGCTCTGATTCACAATCGTAGGAACGGTACAGATCGAGAACTTCTCCTGCCCCGACGCAGAATCTGCCTTCAGTGGTTCGTGGGGCCAATAGAATGAAATCCCCAGTCCCATGACCAATCCGCAGATCACCCATCCAAACCGATTGTTGAACACTTGAGGCTGCATGACTCACTCCGTTGTTGAGGGTTTGATCCCGGAAAGCAAACTCGACGTACTCTTCGAATCCTAACCAGACCGTGTGCAGGAGGCTAGTTGTCACCCCTCCCTGATACATCGATTGCTCGGACAGCTTTTATGGTGGAGGTCAATCTCTGGCGGTCATGAGGTTCCCGAATTGTCTTGCACGGGTTGTATTGCTTTCGGTCCGAACCGCATACCACCACTTTCGGGAACGTGGCGGGCGATCTGCGTATTGCCAGTGATATGCCTGAATCAGCTCACGGGCAGTTTGCTGGTCTCGCGATCAGCGGTAGCCGACTTCAGCCCCTCGCGGAAGCAGCCCAATGGACCCCACAGACTCAATGGTTCGACAAGAACTCAGTCGTATTCAGTAGGGTCCAGAACAGATCGGCCAGCGGGCGTGCGGGGACATCAGTGGCGACGTGGTCCTTGAGGTATGTCAGGAATCTCAACTTCTCGGACTCGGTCGGGAAGCGACTCAGCGTGGTCAGGAACAGAGCCTCGATGCGTTGTTCATCATTGAAGAATGGCGCTTCGGCGATGGCGACGAGCGTTCCGTTCTTGTCGTTGCGAGAGCGGAGGAGTTCCTGCACGCTGGTCGCATCACTGGCGAATGACCCGTTCATGAGGGCCAGAGCCTGGAGGATCGTACTTTGACGTTCGATGCCGGTGTCGGTCTCGAAGGTCTCCAGGAACTCCTGGCGGCCTTGGTCCTGGTTGAAGTTGAGCGGCTGTTCCGGGTCGAATGGTTGCAGGTAGCCGGTCGCCTGGGCCAGCGAGTCGAAGATTTGTTCTGCGGTCAAACCCCGGACCGGCATGCGGGCGAACTGGCGGGGGTTATCTTGGCTCTCGTGCGAGCGAACGGACGTGAGCTGGTATGCCTTTGTCGCAGTGATCGTCCGGATCAGGAACTTAAAGTCGTACTCATGGGCGACGAATTCCTTCGCGAGTAGGTCCAGAATCTCCGGGTGGCTCGGCGGGTTGTTCATGCCGAAGTCATCGACCGGGTCGACGATCCCGATTCCAAAGTGGTGCGCCCAGACGCGGTTGACGGCGGCCTTCGCGAAGTAGGGATTGTCCTTCGAGATGACCCACTGCGCCAGGTTGGCCCGGCTATCGGTGATCGTCGACCAATCAGGCTCCGCGCCGCCGAGGAACCGCGTCGGGACCACAATGTCGGTGTCGGGGATCTGGATCGTTCGCTGGACTGCCTTGTTGCCACCGACCGCATTGACCACGGCATCAACGACACCCGTTGGCGGCTGCATCGCAGCTGTGTCCTTGAAGAACGCGGCGTAGCTCCAGAACTCCTCGCGTTTCCATTTGTCGAACGGGTGGTTGTGGCACTGGGCACATTCGATCCGCACGCCGAGGAACATGCGGGCACTGGCCCCGGCGATCTCCTCGGGCTTGCCTTGCTTGGCCCGGTAGAAGGCGAGCGGACTCGGCTGTTCTGGTTGTTGGAAGTTGTTCATCGCCTGCCCGTCCAAGGGCAACGTGAGCAACTCCTCGGCGATCTGGGCGAAGTTGCGGTTCTCGGCCAGCCGCGATCGAAGCCACGCCTCGAACCCCGGCAGGAAGAATCGAATCGTCTCGTCGGCGGACGCCTCGGGAAGCATGATTGCCCGCCAGACGTTCGTGTAGTTCACGATGTATGTCGGGCTTTCGAGCAGCCGGTCAACGAGCTTGGCCCGCTTATCGGAAGCCGTATCGGCCAGGAAGTCGCGGACCTCGGACGCGGGAGGGATCCGCCCGCAAAGATCAAGATAAACCCGCCGGCAAAACTCAGCATCGTCGCTGATGGTGGTCGGCGTGACCTTGTCGGCAGCCCAGTGCTCGGCGACGAGGGTGTCGATCTGGGCGGCGACATCCAGTGGGGTCGATGGTTCCGCAGCATCGACCGACGTTGTGATGAAGGCACCGGCCACGAACAACGCGAACATTCTGAAAGCGCAGACCATGCTAGCTCCCCACAGAATACGATGCCCCCTTTGGGTCTACGTCTACGAGTGTAAACGTGTGGGAAGAATTTCACATCCACCAGTCAGAGAACGGCCATGATTTCGTCCCTCGACTTGAGCGAGAGTCCGCCTGTTCGCTAGCAAGGGCGGCACATTGCGAGGGAGTGCGAGGCACCGCTCTGTTTCGCCCTTTCAGAGCTATAAGTGATTGTATTCAGCGATCTGCGGCGACGCTCCCGTGGGTCGCTCCGCACTAGGCTGGTTTGTGATTGCCCCGTTGGGGCGGAAGACGGAAAGTTAGCAACGATCGTGTCGATTGATGCTTCAATTCCACTGCGGAGAACTAGCACTGCTTTGTGTGTCCGAGTTGCTCTGCAACCAAGAGGGTGTGTGGGTGATTGAACATGGATGAAGAGGTGCAAGTCCTTTTCAGGCAGACGTTCTCTGGCCTGTAGCTGACCGAAACTGCGTCGCCGCGAGGCGGGGTGGGGAGCATCGGGAGGCGAATGGCAAGGTGGCCCAGACATCGCTCTGGATGTCTGGGTGACGCAGGAACAAGAGGGGTTGAAAGGCGAGAGTCCCCTCTGTAGCCTCTTGTTGTTCCACAGCCCGGTCGCTCAAAGCAGCGCCTGGGCCACCCCGCCAACTGACAACTGATCAATTCCTCTACTTTCCAATACAAAACCGGCTGAAGATCCGATCGAGGATGTCGTCGGTATGCACTGCTCCGCAGATTTCACCGAGGGCCTCCAGCGATCCTCGCAACTCGATGGAGATGAGTTCGTCGCCATGGTGTTGCTCGGCAGCGGCTTTCGCAGCCTGCAGGCCAGAGACACAGCGATCCAGGGCGTCACGCGAGCGTGCGGCAGTCGTGGCCAGCCATTCACCCCGGTGGGCCGCTTGAAGCGTGAAGCGGTGGACGACCTCCGCTTCGAGGGCGGCGATGCCTTCTCCGGTGAGAGCGGACACGTTGAGGTCTGGCACGACATCGCGATGAGCGAGTGTCGGCTTTCGCTCCACAAAAGCACGTCCTTGCTCGGGGCGTAAGGCGACACTCTCATCGGCACCGTCGCACTTGGTCCAGACCCTGAGCAGCTCGGTTCCTCGTCTCCCGGCCTCGATCCAGAGTGATTCGTCCAGTTGAGTCTCGTCCTCCGTTGCCTGCATCGACGAACACCACAAGACCAAATCCGCTTGCCCCACTTGCCACTGCCTGAGCTGTTCGGCCTGAGCGGCAATTCCGGTTGATCCCCCATCCACGCCCGCGGTATCAATGAGTTCCAACACCAGTCCGTACCAATTCAGTTCAGCACTGAGATAGTCGCGCGTGGTGCCCGCTTGGTCGGAGACGATCGCTCGCTGCTCGCCGATGAGGCGGTTGAACAGCGTGCTCTTTCCGGCATTGGGCAACCCAGCGAGGACCACGCGCGGACGGCTGCCGCTGACCATGCGCTCCTCGTTCTGCTGGAGCAGTCGCTCGGTCAACTCCAGTGCCGCAGCAATCCGAAACAGCATCTGTTCTCGATGCACGAACTCGATGTCCTCGTCTACGAAGTCGAGCCCCGCCTCGAGGTCGGCCAAGTCCAACAGCAGCGACTCCCGCACCTCCGCGACCTGCCGAGACAGACCACCCGCCAGTTGAGTCAACGCGGTTTTTAACTGCTCATGATCGCTGGCATCAATGACCCCCAGAACCGCCTCAGCCTGCACGAGATCGACTCGCCCGGCCAGAAAAGCCCGCAGAGTAAACTCTCCCGCGCGGGCCGGTCTAGCTCCATCGCGGTAGAGCTGTTCCAGGACCGCATCGACGATCGGCGGAGATCCAATCAGGTGCAGCTCCGCGGACGGCTGGCCGGTGTAGCTGCGAGTCGACGGCCAGAACCACAGGTCGACCGGAACGGGGACGCGCCAGCCATCGATCTGGTAATGACCGATGTGACGGCGCGCTCGTCGAAAGGTAGCCCATCTCGCCAGGTTCGCGGCGTCCGGGCCGCGATCGTCGCCCACGAATCGAGGCTTCAACACCTCCGTGACTCTGGCCCCGCTCAACCGGATGACACTCCGTTCCGCCGGACCGACGGGAGTCGCAATGGCGGCAATGACATCATCCAGGTCGAGGGTCATGACTCAACCGCCGGTTCGCGCTTGTGCCGCCTGCTCCCGTCGCTCGGCTGCCGCCATGCCGACGATCGGAAGTTCTCCGAGGGGGGTCTGCCGGTCCTCAGTCAGGTAATCCAAAGGGGTCGAGTCGACGCTCTTACGAAGTAGAAGGAACATGACCGTGACCGCGACCCAGAAAAAACTGTGAGCGAAAGCATTGATCCCCAGCGTGATCATCCCGCGCGAGAACCGGAGTAAGTTCGCGGTCGTGCCCATCCGCAGAGGCTCGTTCCACGGCTGAGGTTGGAACTGCTGCCAAGTGGCATCGGGGGTTCCGGAGGCCATGGACATCACCGCCAGGTGATCGGCTTGGACGGTGAGCCAGCGCACGCCAAACAACGCACATCCGCCGATCACCAGGATCACACAGGTCATCCCGATGACGTACCATGGTCGGCTGAATAGATAGTTGTACGAGCGGCTCAGTCCGTCAAAGGCATCGGTCCCCTCAACTCCAATCGTGGCCACCATGAGCGGCCAGCAGAGCGTCAGACCCAACAGGAGCAAGGCGAGTATTCCCCCGCATAACCACAGACAGAACCAACCACCAGCCACAATCGGTGGCCCTGCTGATGGGATGCGTGTGATCCACCCCGCGATCACGCAAGGGAACCAAAACGCCGCCACTCCAATCATCGGCAACAGTGGTGAAGCCCACGCCGACAACGCTCGACTACGGCAATACCGGGCAGCCGCGCCCCAGCCGACATCGCGCCCCATGAAGTCCAGTGCAGTCAATCGACACAGGAGCGTTCCGAACAGCGACCAGACCGCCCAAATCCACAGAAGTTCAACCACCCGCAAGGAGGTCCAGACCCAGTGAAACTTGGACTCGACCAGAGACCGCCCGTGCCCCAGAACCTCCATCACGGGCGTGAGGGTCTGCGGCCCTTGCCGGACGGCAAACCAGATCGTCGACCACGGGTCGGCTAAAATCTCTCCAGCCGTGGGAAGTGGGCGATCATCCGCGTCGTCCTGGTACAGATACCCATGCTTCCAAGGCAATCGCTCGCGCTGGCCCGGTTCTCCCAGACTGGGTGCTGCCCAGCGCTTGCCTAAAGTCGGCAGTGACAACAGCAGCAGAGCCGTCATCGCCAACACCAGCTTACGTGGATCAAACGCCATCCGCAGCGCTGACCCCAAATGCAGCCAGGGCAACCACCTTCGCAGTCGTGCTGCATCCGTCAGGAAGAACTCTTCCTGCAACGGTTCGGACGGGTTGGAAGTCAGGGGAGCGTTCATCATCGCTCAGTTTATACCAACCCAGGTGCTGAACAACACCGAAGCAGCAGCTTGTTCAGACAGGGGTGCGGCCAGGGTTTATGGCACGTCTCTCGCGGGCCAAAAGGCCGGCCGCACCCCCAGCCGCTCCGTACGGCCTGACCACGACCTACGCCTACGACGACAACATGGCCGATGCTGTCGGACTCAGCAGTACGTTCTCCGCCCATCTCGCCGGGCTCTCCCTCGGAGCCGACAGCGACGGCTCAGCTGTCCTCACCACCAACCCGGCGGGCGAACGCACGCTGGCGATCCGCGATGGCCTGGGTCGCGGGGTGCGGTCGGTGCAACTGGCAGCTGACAACACCGCCCTCGTCTCGAACACGAGTACGTTCGACACCGTCGTGA
>JANOKO010001088.1:0-1763 GCA_031419335.1 Planctomycetota bacterium | reverse complement strand
GATGCAGGAGATGCTCGGCGAGATCGCGGGCCTCCCCGCCGTGTCGCTGCAACCGGCTGCGGGGGCGCAGGGGGAGTTCGCTGCCCTCCTCACCGCAGCTGCGTACTTCAAGGACCGGGGCGAGAAGCGGACCAAGGTGCTGTTCCCCAGCAGTGCCCACGGGACCAACCCGGCCAGTGCCGCCCTCGCGGGGTTCGAGTGCGTCCAGCTCCCGCCGTCCCACACTGGGTTTGTGGAACTGGACAAGCTCCAGGCCGAACTCGACAGCTCAACGGCTGTGTTCATGGTCACGAACCCGAACACACTGGGGCTGTTCGAAAAGGAGATATTGACGATCTCGAAGATGGTGCATGATGTCGGCGGGCTGGTTTACATCGACGGGGCCAACATGAACGCCATCGTCGGCGTCACGCGGCCCGGCGACTTCGGCGGCGACATGATGCACTACAACGTGCATAAGACCTTCACCGGTCCGCACGGTGCGGGCGGGCCGGGAGCTGGGCCGATCGCGGTGCGCGACTTCCTCGGTGACTACCTACCGGGGCCGGTCATTCGTAAGATCGACACACAGACGGGGCCAAAATACTCCCTCGTCACCCCGCCCAAATCCATCGGTCGCGTCCGCAGCTTCTTCGGCAACATTGGCATCCTGCTGCGCGGGGCGTTCTATCTGCGGACGCTCGGACCAGCGGGCCTGCGTGAGATGACCGAGCAGGCGGTCCTCAACGCCAACTACATGAAGGCTAAGCTGCAGGATGTCCTCCCGGTCCCGCAGGGGGAGTTCTGCATGCACGAGTTCGTGGCCAGTGCGAAGACGCTCAAGGACGAGACCGGCGTGACCGCGATGGACATCGCCAAGCGCCTGCTCGACTACGGCTTCCACGCCCCGACCGTCTACTTCCCGCTGGTCGTGCCCGAGGCCATGATGATCGAGCCCACCGAAACCGAGTCGAAGCAAACCCTCGATTCGTTCATCAACGCCCTCCAAGAGATCGTCACCGAAGACCCCGAAATGACCCACGAAGCCCCGCATACGACCAGCGTCCGCAGACCGGATGAGGTCGGTGCGGCGCGGAACCCGGTGTTCTGCCACACGGCGTGTGCCACGAACTGAAAGCTCGTGGGATAGGCTTCCAGCCTGTAATGGTAGGCCGGGGTGGCCCAGACATCGCTTTGGATGTCTGGGTTGCAGAGCAACACGATGTGATGGAGGCCGCGTTCACCTTCGTTCACTCTCTTGTTCCTGCGTCACCCAGACGCTCAAAGCAGCGTCTGGGCCACCCCGCCTCGCGCACCTGTTATGCCTGTAGATGAGATGTTCCGCCAGATCAGTCACTCTCAGCTCGCAGAAACCCCCGATCCGTCGAAAGGACCGAAACCACCAGATTTGAACCCCTTAAGTGAGGCATCCACTAGATTGTATGGCTGCAGACTCGAACTCTCTGGACACTTGGTTTAGACTTCCGGTGTCAAGTTGGACTTGACACAAAATCCCTCATTCAGTTACTCCACTCCTGCCGATAGTCATGGATGGCGGCACGAGGGAGGAGACTCGTTCAAATGGCTGATGTCACGATTTTCAGTGTTCCCGTTGAACGCGGGTTGTGGAATGCTGTCAGTGGGATTGTAAGGGTTCAACAAACTCCCCAAACTCCCCCGGGGCAGTCAACCGGGCGATCTTCGACAACTCAATCGTCGCCCCCGCGTACGCAGCGAGTTCGCAATGGGAAAGTCTCCAGCTAGCTGAAGATGAGTTTCGTTTG
>JANOKO010001087.1:0-6591 GCA_031419335.1 Planctomycetota bacterium | reverse complement strand
TCGCCCTTGCGCCAGAGCTTTTTGCGGCTGCGACTGTAGTAGCAGACCTTGCCAGTGCGAAGGGTCTCCTCGTAGGCCTCTTCATTCATGTACGCGAGCATCAGCACTAGCCCCGATTCGGCGTCCTGGGCAATGCAGGGCATGAGTTGCGCCCTCGCAAAATCGGGTCCGTTCATGGGATGTCCTCTGGATCTGTGTGTGATTGTGACTGGGGGAATGTAACGCTCGGCCCCCGTGACACCAAGCGAAGAGGCGAGGCACTTTTGAGAGAGTTCGCCCCAAGGGGGTTCCGTGACTCGCACATCTCGCCCGGCTGACGCAACGCCGTGAAAGAATCTCTGCTAGCCAGGAACTCCAGGTGGGGGGCTCGTTCCCGGTCTCCTTGACAGGGAGGTACTCACTGCGGCGGAGATCATCGTCGCGGAACCGACCACGGCCACCGCGATCCATGCCGTTCTAGCGACGACTGGATCCAGACACCAGATGCTGGTTTCAGCTGCAGTGATGTGTGTTCCAGAGGGTGTGAATGGCTCATGTTCATTTCCAGCGCACCATCTCCAGTCATGAACCGCTTCCCAGAGGGCAGCGACCAGTCTGTGAATACGGCGACGTTCTGACAAGCGAGAAGGCGATCCCGCGCAGAGCAACAGCCACCTCGCCCGCATGGACAAGCTGGCTGTTGAAGATGAGCCGGACGATGTCGTCCCACGGGCGTACCGCTCACGCAAGACGCAGGTTTGAAGAAGTGCCATCCGGCTGACGCCGGACTCTCGCCGATGCTTACTTGATCGTCCCACCGTACACCGCGTTCGTGCCAAGGATCTCCTCGATCCGCAGCAACTGGTTGTACTTCGCGATGCGGTCGGAGCGGCTGGCGGAACCGGTCTTGATCTGGCCGGTGCCCAGAGCCACGGCGAGGTCGGCGATCGTGGTGTCTTCGGTCTCGCCCGAGCGGTGGCTCATCACGGCAGTGTAGCCGTTGCGAAGTGCGAGGTTCACGGATTCGATGGTCTCGGTCAGGGTGCCGATCTGGTTCACCTTGACCAGGATGCTGTCGGCAATTCCCTCGTCGATGCCCCGCTGCAGCCGCTTCGTGTTCGTCACAAACAGGTCGTCACCGACGATTTGGCACTTCCCTTTCAGGCGATCGGTCAGCATCTTCCAGCCTTCCCAATCGTCTTCCGAGCAGCCGTCTTCGATCGAGCAAATCGGGTACTTGGCAGCCCAACCGGCCAGCAGGTCGACCATGCCGCCTTGGTCCAGCTTGCGACCTTCGACTGTGTAGGTCTTCGTCTTCGAGTCGAACAGCTCGGTGCAGGCACAGTCGAGGGCCAGCTTGATCTGCTCGCCCGGCTTGTACCCGGCCTTTTCGATGGCGGTCAGGACGATCTGGATCGCCTCTTCGCTGTTCTTGATGTCGGGAGCAAAGCCCCCTTCGTCGCCGACAGCTGTGGAGAGGTGCTTGTCGTGCAAGACCTTCTTCAGCGAGTGGAACACTTCGCAGCCCGCGCGGAGTGCATCGCTGAAGGTGTCAAACCCCAGCGGCATGATCATGAACTCTTGAAGGTCGATGCCGTTGTTGGCATGTGCCCCACCGTTGATGATGTTCATCATCGGTGCGGGCAGGCGGTTCGCCCCGACCCCGCCGACGTAGCGGAACAGCGGCTGGCCGCTGACCTGAGCTGCGGCGTGGGCGGTGGCCATCGAGACGCCGAGAAGGGCGTTGGCTCCGAGGCGAGACTTGTTCGGCGTGCCATCGCACTCGATCATCGACTTGTCGACGGTCGCTTGGTCGAACGCATCGGTCCCTTCGAGCAGGTCAGCTAGCTCTTCGTTGACGTTTTGAACGGCCTTCAGCACGCCCTTGCCGAGATACTTGCCCTTGTCGCCATCGCGAAGTTCACAGGCTTCGTGCGCCCCGGTGCTCGCCCCGCTGGGCACAGCCGCCCGGCCAATCGTGCCGTCTTCGAGTTCGACATCGACTTCGACGGTGGGGTTGCCGCGGCTGTCCAGAATCTGCCGGGCCTTGATGTAGGCAATCGCCATGCTCATGAGAGAGTCCTCAAACTGTGTGTGCGAGAGCAGGAGCGGCGAACCCGGAGTGGCATACGGCCACAACGCCACGCGACCAAGCTCCGATGTGGCGTGTACACATGCTCAGGAGTTGATCCACGAACCCGTCCAATGTCTCAGAATCCGGGCGGAGAATAGCGACCCTGAGAGGCAGTTTCCACGCTGCGGGTGAAGTTCCGGCTCGCCCATCTTTTGGCGAAGGTGGCTAATTGGCCTCGACGCGATATAGCGCCGTCCGCGTCCGCAAATACAACGCCTTCCCGGACACGGCTGGCGAAGCCATGAACCCTTCCGGCAGGCTGTTCTCGGCCAGTACTTTGTACTCCCGACCGGGGGCCACGACCGAGGTCTTGCCCTCCTCGCTGAAGAAGTAGAGCTTGCCATCCGCGTAAATCGGCGAGGCGGAGTAGTTGCCACCGAGCCGGCCAGTCCAGACCACCTCGCCAGTCTTCTCATCCAGGCAGGTCGCCACCCCCTGGTCCTGAACCGTGTAGACCAGCCCGTCGACCAGTAGCGGCGAGGGCTTCGAGGGCATGGCCTTGTCGACACTCCAGGCGATGTGGGTCATCGTTACGTCCCCTTGTCCATCGGCCTTGACGGCCATCAGTTGACCTTTACTGAAACCGGCACAGAAAATCAGGACGCCATCGTGGTACAGGGGGCGGGTCGGGCTGGAGAAGAGCTCGTAGGTCACTCGCCAGATCTCCTCGCCGGTCTTCACATCATAACCAAAGATCCCCTTCGAGGCTGGGCTAATCAGCTGCTCTCGGCCGTTGACGGTGATCACGATCGGGGTGGCGAATGCCTTCTTCACGTCCCCGTCGGTGGTGCCGAAGTCCTTGGGCCGATCGGTCTTCCAGACGTTCTTGCCAGTGTGCTTGTTGAGGGCCACGACGTACTGGAAATCGAACCCGTCGTAGTGCTGGATCAGCAAATCGCCATGCAAGATCGGCGACGATCCCGGCCCCCGGTAATGCTCGCACAGCAGGTCGCGCCGCTCCCACAGCACCTTCGCCGTCGTAGTATCGACACAGGCGATCCCGTAGCTCCCCCAACTGAGGTAGACTCGCCCTTCCTCGATGACCGGAGTGGGCGAAGCGTAGCTGTTGAACTTGTGCATCACCTGCGACTTCTCGACATTGAACACGAGAAAGTCGTGGAGAATCTTGCCGGTGTCTCGATCGAGGGCATACGCCGAGAGGGCCTTGCCATCTTCGGTGGCATTGGTCAGCCAGATTTGTTTGCCCCAGATGACCGGAGAAGACCAAGCCCGACCGGGGAGCGGGGTCTTCCAAGCGATGTTTTCAGTCTCGCTCCAGGTGGTTGGCAACCCGGTCGAGTCGGATTGCCCGTCCGCAGTCGGACCTCGGAATTCAGGCCAGTTTTCACTCGCCTTGACGACTGTGACATGGCTCAGGCTCAGGGTCAGCACCGTGGCTGCGAAAAAAGGACTGATCCGCATTGAGCATCCCCTCATCAGTGAGACATGTAACTTCACAGCCCGAGTCTGGGAGGCGATTTGCCACCTCTTTTCCCAGCCGACGCTGGCGAACACCCATTCGCGAAGCTCTGCTTCTTCAACGACGACGATCCACTCTACAGCCAGTCGGTCGTGACCTCAATCATCTCGAATTGTCGGACGTGTTTCAGGGCACTGAATCATCGCCAGTGGAGTGGGTCGTGGACCAAGTCCCACGCGGTGGAGCCGTGTCCCAGTGACAATCATCAGGGGAACATCGATCTGTCTGAAGCCGTTTCTGGAGCAAACAGCGATAACCTGCCTGCAACCCTGCCAACTGGCAGTCAGCGGATGCATCAGCGGTTGAATGGTGGCAGTCGCTAGAACTGACTCAGGAACCGCACATCGCTGGCGTAGAACTGCCGGATATCGGTGTTGTTGTGCCGCCGCATGCAGAACCGTTCCACACCAAGGCCGAACGCGAACCCCGACACCTTTTCCGGGTCATAACCGACCGCTTTCAATACATTCGGGTCGACCATCCCGGCCCCGCCAATCTCCAGCCAGCGGTCGCCCCACTTCATGTCGACTTCGACCGACGGCTCCGTGAACGGGAAGAACGACGGGCGGAACCGGATCACCACATCCTTGCCGAGATACGCCTGGGCAAACAGCCGCAGCACCGTCTTGAGGTCGGCCATCGTGACATGCGTGTCGACCATCAGACCTTCTATCTGGTGGAACATGCAAGAGTGCGTGTCGTCCATTTCATCGGGCCGATAGACGCGGCCAATCGAGACGATCCGCACCGGCGGCTGGGTGTTCTGCATGACGCGAATCTGGACCGTCGAGGTCTGGCTCCGCATCAGCAGCGGTCCGCCGAACGTCCGATCTGCTGTGGCGAGGTAGAAATTGTCGCGCGGGTCGCGGGCCGGGTGATCGAGCGGGATGTTGAGGGCTTCGAAGTTGTGGAACTCGTCTTCGATCTCGGGCCCATCCACGGCATCGAAGCCCAGCCGCACCATGATCGACTTAAACTCCTCGATCGTCTGCGAGATCGGGTGCCGATGCCCCGGACGAAATGGCGTCCCCGGTAGCGTCACATCGAGTCCGTCGACCACCGTCGCGGGCTTCGCAAGGACCGACTGCCGTTCTTCGAGAACAGCTGTCACGCGGTCCTTGACCTCGTTGAAGCGCTTGCCGAGTGCTGGCCTCTCCGCCGGCTCGACCTGCCCCAGTAGAGCCTGCAAGTCCTTGAGCCGTCCCTGCTTCTTACCCAGGAACTGAATGCGAACCGCCTCAATCCCCGCCGCATCGGTCGCAGCGGCGATCTCACGGAGGGCATCGGATTCGTAGAGGGCGAGTTGGGCGAGTGCGTCCATGAAGTGACCTGGGCCCAGGCTGAGGGCCGAGGGCGAGAAGAATGTCGTGCAAGCTTGAAGTCGTGCAAGCGTGAAGCAGAGGAGTATCCGGGATCAGAGACCAAGTGCCAAGGGATGTGGGTCTTCGCGATTCGAGGGAGTTGCAGCTTTGGCGATGGATTGTTCGAATGCCCAGAGGGGGCTTCGAGTTGTGGAGAGTAGGCACCATGAAAATGTCAATCGTTTTTCTGCGTCTGTGCTGGGTTGTGATCGCCGGGATGGGGGGGGCCTCTGGCTTATTGGCAGTAGAGCCTGCCTATCGATCGGAATTGGTCTTCCCGCTCCATCCTCAACACAACCACGCACCGGGGATAGCAGAACTCCCCACCGGCGACCTGCTGGTATCGTGGTATCGCGGGTCCGGTGAACGGAAGGCCGACGATGTGGCGGTCTTCGGCTCGATTCAAAGGGCCGGACAGACCCGTTGGAGCGATGCGTTTCTGATGGTCGATACGCCGGGCTTTCCCGATGGGAATACGGCCCTGCACGTGGACTCGAAGCAGCGGCTGTGGCTCTTCTGGCCAGTGGTGCTGGCGAATTCGTGGGAGTCGTGCCTGACCAATTACCTCGTGGCCGATCACTTCGATGAGCAAGGGCAGCCCGTCTGGTCCAAGCGGGGCGTGATCTGGCTCAAACCGGATGACTTCAATGAAGCGGGCCAAAAGGGCGTGGACGAATTCATCAAACGTCTCGGCCATGAACCGGCTGCCGAGGAGCAGGTCAAGCTGAAACTGTTTCGTGAGCGGCTGGCCGACAAGTTGTACCAGCGGCTGGGCTGGCAAGTCCGCTGCAAACCGACGGTACTCCCCAGCGGGCGGATTCTGCTGCCGCTCTACTCAGATACGTACTCGTTCTCTCTGATGGCGATCAGCGATGATCAGGGAGAGTCTTGGAAGGCCAGCGGATTGCTCATGGGGTTCGGCAACATCCAGCCGACAGTCTTGCGCCGGGACGACGGAACACTGGTCGCCTACATGCGCGAGAACGGTCCGCTGAACAAGATCCGCGTTTGCGAATCGAAAGACGACGGGACAACTTGGGGACCGGTCGGAGCCTTACCCATCCCCAATCCCGGAGCTGGCATCGATGCGGTTCGTCTGGCCAATGGCCACTGGGTCCTGGTCTACAACGATCAGGTTGACGGACGCAATTCGCTCGCCGTTTCGATCTCCACCGACGAAGGTCACAGCTGGACTGCCGAGGGGGGGAATTCACCCCACACGAAGACCCGCCACCTCGAACATCATCCGACAGGCTCTTACCACTACCCCGCCGTGATCCAGACCAGGGACGGCATGATCCACGTTGTCTACAGCTATTTCGTCGATGAGGGAAAGTCGATGAAGCATGCGGTGTTGAATGAGGAGTGGGTTGGGGCTGGGGAGTGAGCTGCCGGACTCACTCGGAGTAGCCACGCAAGAATTTGAGTAGGGGGGCAAACTCGGGGCGGTTGAAGTCGAAGACTCTGGCTTGCGCCCCTGGACCGAGGCGAGGGTTTTCTGCGTTTTCGATGGCCAGCAGCGCACTGATTCGTCCCTTGTCGAGTTTCTTCGGCGAGTGACCGTTCTTCTGCATGCACTCCAAATAAGTTTCGACACACAACTTCGGCCCGGCGTTCCGGGGATCATTGGCCCAGGC
>JANOKO010001086.1:0-1822 GCA_031419335.1 Planctomycetota bacterium | reverse complement strand
AAGCACACCAGCGTGACGGTCGAGCCGGAAGTCGATTCGGCAGTGCATGTGATCGCGATATATGTGCGAATTCATGCGCTCGATGGCATCGTCATGGTCATGTGAGGACTCGTAAAACAATACGAGTCGTCTTTCGCTCCGCGAAAAACGTCCTTTCGCGGAGCTAAAGGCGACTCTCCCGGCAGGTTATTGTTTGACGACTCCTTAGCCCTACGGCGACAGTGAGCCACCCTGTCCGTTGTCAATGTCCTGGAGTGCGGGCCTCTCTCCAGGGAATCTCTGGGAAAACACCGGGGCCAGACGCCCATGCCACGAAGATCAACCAACTGCTGCCTCAGTCTGCTTTCACGGGCCGTTGGCTTCACCATCATATTCCCCTCGCGGTGCGGAATGAAACGAATCGGCGAGCGGGGTGGCCGTCAGCCCCCTGGTTCTGCGGCGCATCCCTGAAGCACCATCCGCCTCACACTGGACGCTCGCCGGGATGGCGCTGGCCCGCTCACCGAAACGTCTCATAGCGGACTTGAAATTCCGTGGGACACCTGCTAGCGTGTGGGTGAAGAGTCGGCTCAACAAGAGTCGGCTCAACAAGAGTCGGCTCAACAAGAGTCGGCTCGACACGAGTCGGCTCGACAGGAGCCGCTGCATGGGCCGGAGCTTTTGTTTACTTTTGATTGTTGCTCTCTGGGGCTGTGATGGTCAGCCACCAGCGGCTGTATTTCTCGCTGATCCAAACGAGCAGATTCCGAACGAACAGGCTTCGGCAGGTGATGTGGCTGACTCTGCGGAGACAGGCGATGGATTATTGAAGCAGCGGCATGATTTCGGTGTCGTCAAACCCTCGGTCACGTTGATGCATGATTTTGTCATCGAGAACAAGACCGCCAGCGATTGGACGTTGGCGGGAGTGAAGACCGATTGCTCCTGCACCATCGCCACGCCCGACTGGAAGGTCATTCCGGCGGGGCAGAAGAAATTGGTCACGGTCGAACTCTCCACCGGTAGCGCGATCCGCTTCCAACCGGTCACGCACACGGTCGAGGTCAAATTCCGCGAAGCCTCGGTCGAACCCGCCCGGCTGTCCGTCA
The DNA here is from genome assembly GCA_031419335.1 of Planctomycetota bacterium. Lineage (GTDB taxonomy): Bacteria > Planctomycetota > Planctomycetia > Planctomycetales > Planctomycetaceae > TH-plancto1. Next base: position 734 of record JANOKO010001086.1, on the reverse strand, counting down.
GCGCGCTGGTGCGGGATGTCCTCTATATCACTCCCGAGCGTGTCGTCCTGGCCGATGTGGGAAAGGGGACCACCGTCACCCGTTCGATCATCGTTTCGAACTTCGGGGATCAGAAGATCACCCCGCCCCGATTCACCGCCAGCGTGCCGTGGGTCACCTCCGCCAAACCCGTCGTCGAGTCGGTCGAGGACGGCATGCCCTCGTCCCCGTTGCAACGCTTTCGCTACGACATCCAGCTCGTGGGTAAGACTTTGGCCCTGGGGCATCATGAAGCGAGCATTACCTTTGAGTCGAACACCGAGGCAAAGCCTCCTCCGATCGCGGTCGTGGTCGACATTCGCCAATCGATCGCCGCCATCCCCAGCCGCGCGTTCTTCGGACGCATTGCCCCCGGCCAGAGCGGCGCGATGACGATCGTGATCCGCTCGCCCGAGAATTCCTCGCTCGATGAATCGGCGATTCGGATCGAATCCGAACTCCCGGGTCAACTGACCTGGAAGATCGTGAAGCAATCCGCGAACACCGCGCTGCTGAGCCTGACCCTCAAGCCCACTGCCACAGAGGGTCTGGTCCACGGTGAGTTCGCCATCGTCTACCGCGACTCCCGCATCCCCGTTCCCGTCGACGCACTCGTCACCCCGGAATAACCCGTAGCCTGGACCCCCAGGTCCGGGCGGAACGGACCCCGGGGGTCCGTTCTACACCGACGCCTCCCATGCCCACCACCCTCCCAC
>JANOKO010001085.1:0-6682 GCA_031419335.1 Planctomycetota bacterium | reverse complement strand
GGGGCCCTTAACTTGGTTGCCCCCGCCTTTGGGTGGGCCGGGGGGGTCGTTGTTCGGGCCTACTCTTGTTTGGGGGGGGGCGGCTCCCTCCTGTGTGTGATTTCGGCCCTAATCCCGGCGGGGCTCCCCCCCCCCGCTCGCCAGGGCGAAATCGACCTCGGCTCCGACGCTGCGACCAATCCAGTTCCGCTGGAGTGCCTTGATCGAATCCGGCCAGCCGAGATCCTCCAGCTCATTCGCCAGACGGTCCGCATAGGCTGTGATCCGCAGCATCCACTGCTTGAGAGGCATGCGGATCACCGGGTGTTCGCCGCGCTCGCTCTTGCCGTTGATGACCTCTTCGTTGGCGATCACCGTGCCCAGACCGGGGCACCAGTTGACCGGGGCCTCGCTGATGTAGGCGAGGCGGTGTTGGTCCTGGTAGCGACGTATGGCTTCGCTCGGCGAGCCGGTGGGCGTCAGCCCCTGGATCTCCGACGTGTGACCCACGGGTCCGGGGCCTGACGGCACCCGGCTCGCCTGCATCTCCTCGGGAATCGGCAACTCGCTGATCGGTCGCCCCTTCCCCACGCGCGGCTTCCCATCCGGACCGGTCCACTCGAACTCCGGGTCGTACCACGTGTCATACAACTGCAAAAAGATCCACTGCGTCCAGCGATAATATTCCGGGTCGGTCGTCGAGAGTTCGCGGCTCCAGTCGTAGCTGAAACCCAGCATCTTCAGTTGGCGGCGGAAGGTGTCGATGTTCTGCTTGGTCGTCACAGCCGGGTGCGTGCCGGTCTTGACGGCATGTTCCTCCGCCGGAAGCCCAAACGCATCCCACCCCATCGGGTGCAACACATGCTTGCCCCGCATGCGGTTGTACCGCACGACGATATCGGTGGCCGTGTACCCCTCTGGATGCCCCACATGCAGGCCCGACCCACTGGGGTACGGGAACATATCGAGCACGTACAGCTTCCCCTGCGCCCCCGGCTGCGGAGTGTTCGGCGTGACAAAGGTCTGGTGCTGGTCCCAGAACTGCTGCCATTTGGGTTCGATGAGGCTGGGGTTGTAGCGAGGCATGTCAGACCATCAAATGGAGAAAGAGCGTGTTGTTTCATCAGTGAGCGGCAGACATGAGTCTGACGAGGCGTCGAATGACAGGCGGCGTATTCGGCAGACTCACGTCTGTCGCTCGCTCTGAGTTATTTCACGCCGAAGTTCCGCAGCACCACTCCCGCCACATCAACATCCTTGAGCCCGCCTGAAGCTGGGATGCCGCTTCCATCACTGGCGAGTAGCACTCCCGAACGAGAACCGTCACGGTCTGGGTAGCCGTGGGAGCCTTTGACGAGGTTCGCGTTGAGCGGGATGGCCCTGGCGGGCATGTCGATGAACATTTCGACGGGGTCGTAGCCGGGCTTGCGGTGGATGTCGACGGTGCGGGCGAAGCTGGGGGCTTTGGCGTCGTCGAGCCACCAGTAGTAGGCGAACCACGCATCGGGCTTGGCGATCAGGACGATCTCGCCGGAGCGTTCGTGATCGAGGCCGTACTGCCCGCGCTCGGCTCCGACGAGGACTTCTTCGACTTGATGATCAGCCTTGAGCAGTGCGGCGACTTTGGTCACATCGGCGGGGTTCTTGACGTAGACGTGAGCCACCTGGTGATCGACCAGCGCCCAAGCGGCTGACTCGCCAGGGACCAGATACTCCAGCCCGTTCTCTTCTCGCAAATTCAGCAGCCCTGCCGCTCTCAGAATCCGGTTCGGGTATGAGACAGCGTTCACCGCGTTGATGACGTACTCACTCGCGGCCAGCCACAGCGTGTCCTTGATCCCGGCTTCCGCATACCCATCGACCAGCTTGCCGATGCACGCATCGAGTTCCCCCAGCGAGGCCATGGCCTGCGGACTATCTGGCCCAAACTTCTGGGCGGCGTAGTCGAGGTGTGGCAGGTAAATGTAGCTGAAACGCGGCTGGAACTTCTTGGCCCCCACGACAGCTGAGTCGACGATCCACGCGGTCGATTTAATGTTTGCCATCGGTCCCCAGAAGTTCATGAGCGGGAAGTGCCCGATGGCGTCCCGCAGCTCTCCATATAGTTCCGTCGGCACCGTGTAACACCAGAGCGACTCCGACCCGTCCGGGTTGTGGATCGGGGCCGGGGTGCAGATGAAGTCGGCCTTCGCTCCTTTGCTGTGCAGCGGAAACCAGACGGCGGAAGTGAGGGCCGGATCATGCTCTTTCAGCGTCTGCCAAATCTGAGGAGCCTGGATGCACTCGTTCCAGGCGGTCCACATCTCGACCTTGCCGCTGTCGCGATAGAAGAACCCGTTGGCGATCACGCCGTGCTGCTCGGGTCCGACGCCGGTCGTCATATTGGCCTGCACGGGACAGGTCATCGCCGGGAAGCCTGGCGAGAGCGGGACGGTCACGCCGCTGATCATCAATGCCGTGAGCCGGGGCATCGATGCCAAGTCGACCCGACGCAAACCAGGAATCGAAAGGAGAACCACCGAATGAGACATGAGAGACACCGAATCGTCAGAGACCACGCCGCACGAGCCGAAGTGGGTGCATGGCAATGCATCGACCGCACCGCGATGGCGACCGGGAGATGGTATCTTCCCGAGATCAGGGACGCGAGTTGAGCCCTGAGACGGCCCAGGGCCGATTCACCCAGAAACCGCTCTCCTTGGCAGCTTGATAGGCATTGGCTACGCTGAAGGGAGTTGGGTAGTCACACCCGGTCGCTCGGTGTGTGGTCTATCGCTCATGCGAAACCCATTTCGCTGCGGGGAGCAGTCGATGGTTTCCATCTTAGTGGTGGATGATTCTGCCGTGGATCGTAAACTGGCGGGCGGCCTGCTCGCCAAGCAGGATGGCTGGGTCGCGCATTATGCCAGCGGTGGAAAAGCAGCAGCCATGTGGTTGCGAGAACATACGGTTGACGCCGTCGTCACCGACTTGCAAATGCCCGAGATGAACGGGCTGGAATTCGTCCGGCATGTGAAGTCGGAACACCCACTGATCCCCGTCATATTGATGACTGGTCAGGGAAGTGAGGATATTGCTGTCGAAGCGCTGGAACGCGGGGCAGCCAGTTATGTTCCGAAGCGACTTCTCGGGTCCGACCTGGTTGAAACGGTCGAGCGTGTGCTGACGCTCGCTGGAGAAAAACGAGTCCGCCGCACTCTCATCAGCCGCATGCAATCATTGCGGACGCAGTTTGCGTTGGAGAATGACCCGGCCATGCTGACTTCCATGGTGTCGTACTTTCAGGGGCTGATCGTCGACATGGGGATTTTTAGCGAAAGTGAGCGGCTGAAGATCGGCGTGGCTCTGGAAGAGGCCTTGTTGAACGCCTCGTATCACGGAAACCTGGAAGTTAGCTCCCAACTCCGTGAGATCGATCACACGACGTATTACGATCTCGCCCGTGAGCGCCGGTCTCAGGATCCCTATCAGTCCCGCCGCATCCATGTCGAAGTCGAACTTTCGATGGCGGGGGTCAAGTATGTGATCCGCGATGAAGGTCCAGGGTTTGATCCCCTCAGCCAACCCGATCCACGTGACCCCGCAAATCTCGAGCGCCCCTGTGGCCGGGGAATGCTGCTCATGCGGACATTCATGGATGTGGTCGAGTACAACACCACCGGGAACACTGTTACGCTGTTCAAGAAAGCCTCTCTACGGAACGCTCCCGCGCTGGCTGATTGAAGAGTTTGTGGTCAGATGTCAGTATGGGGAGCGACTAGGTTGTCCGCGATCAGCGGCAGACCGTGTGGGCATCACCGCTCCCTCAGAACCGGATGATGCGCATTCTAGTCATTCATCCCACCTGGATGACGACAAACAAGGGCATCTCTCCGGCCTCAACCCTCAACCTTCAACCCTACACATCCCCGGATTTCCACCGATGAAACTGCGATCCATTCTCCGACCGCTTCTCGTACTAGCACTCGTCGGCTCCACGGGCTGGTCGGCGGACTTGACTGGCCCGATCAAGACCGTCAAAGCCCTCGACACGGACGGCAAAGGACACGCCGAGGCGATCGAGGCGATGCGAATCATCGAGCGGGCTGACGCGGCGGATTTGCCGATGCTGCTCGCGGCGATGGACGATGCAAATCCCCTTGCACGGAACTGGCTGCGCGGGGCGTACGAGACGATCGCATCGCGCAAGGGGGTTCAGCTGCCGACGGAGGCGCTGACAAAGTTCCTCCACGATCGGTCCCACCTGCCGCAGGCACGGAGACTGGCGTACGACACTTTGAAGTCGGTCGACCCGACCTTGGAAGCGCGGCTGATTCCGACACTGCTGGATGACCCCAGCGGGGAACTGCGGCGGGACGCTGTGACGTTGACGATGCAGCAAGCTGAGAAGCTCGCGACCGATGGTCATCCGGACGCGGCCCTCGCCCAATTCCAAGCCGCTCTCTCCGGGGCCGTCGATGAAGACCAGGTCAAGAAGCTGGCCGAGATTCTCAAGGGACTCAAGCAGCCGGTGAACCTGGTTGACCACTACGGATTCCTGACTCAGTGGAAAGTCATCGGCCCGTTCGACAACAAAGGGATGAAGGGCTTCCATGTGGTCAACCCTCCGGAGACCGAACTCGCCTTTGAGAAGGAGTACGATGGGATGGCCGGGGCCGATGGAATGGTCATCAAGACCAAGTGGAGGTCACTCGCTTCAGAGGATGAGATGGGGCTGTTCGATCTCAACACACTGTTCGAGAAGTACAAAGGCGCGACCGCATACGTCGCGACCGACTTCGATTCCGGATTCGCTCAAACCGTCGAATTCCGGCTCGGGACATCGAATGCCTGGAAACTTTGGATCACGGGCGAACAGCTCTTCGCTCGTGAGGAGTACCACCGCGGGATGTTCCTGGATCAGTACAGCGTACGCGGGAAGCTGAACGCCGGAAAGAACACGATCCTGCTCAAAGTGCTACAGAATGAACAAGAGGAAAGCTGGGCGCAGGACTGGAGCATCCAGTTCCGCGTGTGTGACTTCTCGGGCCGGGCGATCCGACCAGCGAACCCAGTCGCCTCGAATCCGTAAGGCTGACTCCAACAGAACAGCTCAACAGATTTCGCAGAGAATCCAGCTTATGTCGTCGTCCGCTGCAAGTTGTGGAATTTGCGAAATCCGTGGACGGCCATTTCACGCAACACTTCTGACCACACTCAATCGACCATGAACACCACCCGACAGACCCTGCTGATCGCCGCTCTGGTTGCGATGTCTTGCCCGCTTCTCGCCGACTGGAGGCAGTTTCGTGGCAACGATGCCAATGGCGTGGCGGAGGGACCAGCTCCTCCGACTCGTTTCAGCGACACCGAAAACATCGCCTGGAAGATCGACCTCCCCGGCCGTGGCCTTTCCAGCCCGATCGTCGTCGGGGACAGGGTGTTCGTGTCGGCCTGCAGCGGACCTCGCCAGGACCGCCTGCATGTGATCTGTTTGAGTACGCAGGACGGCAGCGAACTCTGGCACCGCCAGTTCTGGGCCACGGGGAGAACATCGAGTCACCCCAAGACCTGTGTGGCCGCTGCGACGCCCTGCTCAGACGGGCAGCGAGTCTTCGCCGTGTATTCGACCAACGATGCGGTTTGCCTCGATCTGGATGGAAACTTGCAGTGGTACCGCGCATTGGCGCTCGACTCTCCCAACGCCAGCAATAGCCTCGGCATGTCGTCGTCACCGGTGGTGGTCGACGACACGCTCTGCGTGATGGTCGAGTGCGATGCCGAATCGTTCACCACTGGGCTGGATGTCGAAAACGGCACATCGAGGTGGAAGCTGGACCGTCCACGTAAAGCCAACTGGACCTCACCCGGTATCATGCGCGGCAAGGCCGGAGGGCAGGACCATGTCTTAGTTCAGTCCTCCGCTGGAGTCTTGGCGGTGGAGCCCAGGAGCGGGAAGATCGCCTGGGATTACGGGGATGGAGCTTCCACGATTCCCTCACTCGTCGTCTCACAGGAGGTCGCCTATGTCCCCTCGCACGGCATCACGGCGTTACGTCCCAGTCCAACCGGCAGTGCAGTTCCCGAAATGTTGTGGCGGGCAGAGGGAGTCAACCCCGGCACCGGCAGTCCGCTGGTCTTCAAGGATGCTCTGTACGTGATCGCCAACGGCGGCGTGCTGAACCGTGTCGACCCGAAAGACGGCTCGAAAACATGGCAAACCCGCCTGAAGGGATCCTTCAGCGGAAGCGCGGTGGCTGCGGGAGATCATCTCTACTGCTTCAACGAAGAAGGTCTGGGCCAAGTCATCGCCCTCACAGACGAGGCGGGAGAAGTGATTCACACGCACCCTCTTGGAGAAACAGTACTCTGCACCCCGGCTGTGAGCGACGGAGCCCTCTATGTTCGGAGCGATGGCCATTTGTGGAAGTTTGCTGCAAAGTAGTCCAGAGGGGAATTGCCAGTTTGCCATCTGTTGAGCATGTCAGAGTGTGTCTTCACCGCGAGGCAGCGCTGCCTGATCTTCCATGGGGTAGACCACCCGATCAATTTCAGAATGGGTTTTCACTCCCCAGAGTGTCGGGGTTGTGCGTCCTGTCTGCCGCGCCTGCGAACCAATTCTGAAACGGCTTTCACTCGTGGCGGCTTCGGCGCGGAGTGTCGGAAAAATGGACACTCCGCGCTGAAGCCGACGGGGTTCCCCACGTCGCAATCTCGCGTGTGC
>JANOKO010001084.1:0-1485 GCA_031419335.1 Planctomycetota bacterium | reverse complement strand
CAGCGGGGCCACCACCCACACCATTGGGCAGTGGAACGGGCGGTGGACATCGGGGCGTCTGATCCGCAACAGCAGCACCGACGCACAGACCAGAGCGAACGCCATCAGCGTGCCAATACTCACCATTTCACCGAGCAGCTTCATCGGCATGAAGCCCGCCACGACCATGATGCAGACTCCCGTGAGCATCGTGGAGCGGTGCGGAGTGCGGTACTTCTCGTGGACCACCGAGAAGATGCTCTTGGGCAGTAGTCCGTCGCGAGCCATCGCCAGGAACACGCGGGCCTGACTCAGGAATGTCACGAGCAACACGCTCGTCATCCCGGCCAAGGCTCCGGTCGAAATCAACACGGTCGCCAGTGACATCATCGGGCTCTTCTGCAATTCCGCCTGCTTCCGGAACGCTGACGCAATCGCCGCCTTCGTGTCAATCTGGTGGTACGGCTCCATCCCCGTGATCACCGCCGCCACCAGGATATACAGCACCGAACAGAGCCCCAGTGAGCCGAGGATTCCCAGAGGCACGTCTCGCTGTGGGTTGATCGCCTCTTCGGAGTGCGTCGAGATGGAATCGAATCCGATGTAGGCAAAGAAGACCAGTGCCGCTCCCATCATGATCCCGGAGATGCCGTAGGGCATGAACGGGCTGCGAAAGTGGTTGTCGATGGCAGACATTTTGTCCTTCACTCCCAGGACGCCAATCATGCCCAGCTTTTGGGCCTCACTGCGGACCTTGCCCAGAGCCACCATGTCCGTTTGGCTGAGCGAAGCAAAGGCACCGGGATGTACTTTGAGGACTGCCAGCGGATCGAACTCCTTGGGGAAATTGGAGAGCGTTGCCTTCTGCTCTTTGCTCAGGTTGCCGATCTGTTCGGGGTGCTGATGCAGCGTGTTCAGCAGGGTCAGCAGGTCGACGAGTTCGGCCCCCGAGGTGTAGGTCGTCACGGTCCCCGGCGGGAGTGCCTGGGCGATGACCGGGTTTCGTTCGAGGTAGTCTCTCGTGACCGACATGCGGCGATTTTCGATCGGCACCTTGGTGTAGTTATCCTGGTTGATGTACCCGATCCCCAGCCCGATGACCAACAGCACGACGGCGAGCTTCACGATGACCAAGATCGTATTGGTTACCGCACTTTCGCGAATCCCGATCACCAGAATGTACGTGACGACTCCCAGAATGAGCATCGCGGGGAAGTTGACCCACGTCTGAATCAGTTCTCCGTTGACTTCGACATCCGTGAAGGGGTCGGCTGTGATCTGATGGGGCAGTTGCCAGCCCGTCGTCACAATCAGAAACTCATTAAAATAATGCGTCCAGGCGGAGGCCACCGTGGCGCACGACATCGAGTATTCCAGAATCAAGTCCCACCCGATGATCCACGCGACCAACTCCCCGAGTGTGGCATACGTGTACGTGTACGCACTCCCCGCCACAGGGACCATCGCCGCGAACTCCGAGTAGCACAGCGCCGCCAAGGCACACGC
>JANOKO010001083.1:0-4681 GCA_031419335.1 Planctomycetota bacterium | reverse complement strand
GGGGGGGGGGGGGGGGTGGGGGATGCCGAGGAGCCACTTGAGGCCCTGCATGAGGAGCAGCAGCAAAGGAAACAAGATGAGCATGAACAGCGCCAGCGGAACCAACATCGGGCCCAGGCTGAAGAACCGGCTGGCGAAATGCTCCCAGACCTCGCGCCAACCGAGCATCACGAGCAGCGTTCCCAGACTCAAGTAAGGTCCATAGGGGATCTCTTGATCGAGCTTGAATGACAAGGATACGATTTGAGCTGCGGTGGCCAGAAAAGCAGCGAGGAAGAAGGCGAGGATGGTTGCCTGCCACCCGATAAAGGCCCCCACCATCGCCATCAGGAAGATGTCCCCTTCCCCCATCGCCTCTCGACGGAGTACGCGAGTTCCAATGCTCCGCACCACAATCACGCTCAACGCCCCCACCACTAGACCGGCCAGACTCACCAGCAGTCCATGCCAGTGCGGGGACGTACTGAACCACTCCGGGACACTCCACTCAGGCGTCAGCCACGGGTGGAGTGCCTGGGGCAGCGTGATCCGAAAATCGCGGAGCAGAAGCGGATCTTGGTGCCAGGCCGGAACCAGGTGCAATCGCCCCACCAGCATCGAGGCCACTACCGCAAAAATCGTCTGCGGGATCGTGGTCGCGTCTGGGATAATCATCAGATCCCAGTCGATCAGAGTCGCCACCAGCAGCGCCTCGATCAGCACCAAATGGAACGCCACGCGCAGATGTAGAAACATCAGCGGAGACAGGCTGCCCAGACCCGGAATAGCCTGCGGACCCAGATCCGCGAAAACGCTACTGGTCGACATTTCCTGGCTGTAACCGAATGGCACTTCTAGCCAATAGACCAGCACGAAAAGCAGGGCATTGAGCAATTCGATCAGCGGATACCGCATCGAGATCTTCTGCCCACACGCTCGGCAACGCCCCCGTAATAACAACCATCCCAAGATCGGGATGTTGTCAAACCACCGGATCGGCGTCTGGCAGCGGGGGCAGAACGAACCCCGATTGGCGATACTCTTCAGTTGGTCCCATAGACCGAGGTGCTGCGGGATGCGGAAGACGCAGACGTTCAGGAAGCTGCCGAGGCAGGCTCCCACCCAGAACAGGAATGGGAGGATCAGCCACGGAGGGAGATCCTGATTCACGAAGACCTTCACCGGGAACTCCCGGAGGTGATTGTGGGGGGCAGGGTGAGCATCATCTCGTCCACAATCGATGCCGGAGAGCGGCCTGCGGTGTCGATCGTCTGCGTAGCAGTCTCGGCGTACAGCGGAGTGCGCTTGGCCAACTGCACTTCAATCTCCGTTCGAGGATCAGCCCCCGACAAGGCTGGACGCCGCGCAGCCGTGGTTTCGTCTGCGTGGATGCGGGCCAGAATGCTGTCGATACTGGCGGTCAACCAGATCGCTGGACCGGCCGCGCGAATCGCCTTCCGCGTCTGAGGATCAAGAATCGCCCCTCCTCCGGCAGCGATGACTAGACGGTCCTGTGTCAGCAATTCGGAGAAGACTCCAGCCTCGCGCATCCGGAAACCCGGCTCTCCCTCCTGTTGAAAGATTTCGGCGATTGACCGGCCTGCCCCTTGCTCGATCAGCGCATCGGCATCGGCCCAATTCCAGCCCAGTCGCGAGGCCAAGAGCGGAGCGATCGTCGATTTACCGACGCCGCGATATCCGATGAGGGTGATGGTCATGGTCATGGAAGATGTCGAGTCCTGTCACGGCGATAACCCCAGAGGGTCAAACTTGGGGATGGGCGCATTCGCCAATGGGTGATTCCCACGTCAGCCTTGAGTATGCACTCAAAACGCAGGACCGCAACGGGAGTCATCATCATGCATTCGAGTGGGTGAGTACAAGTCAACGATCCGCGCTGTCGCGAGGGCCACTCGAAGGCGTTTGCGGGGCTCCTCCCCTCTGGCACGCTCCCCTCCAGGCACGCTCCCCCTGGCCCCCGCCCCCGCAGTCCCTAGGGGGGACTTCGCAGCTTCACGTGTCTCGCTGACTTGTTCCCCACGGACAACTTGATGATCCTGCACCAATCTCACATGGCAAACGACTATTCCCCAGGGAGCGTACAGATGCGTCAGCGATTGATCGGGTTTGTCCTGTTGCTGTTGATCGGAACCAGCTCAGCGCGAGGTGATGACCTTTCGCAGTGGCTCGATGCTCATGTCGTCGACCTCGTGAAGGTCTATCAGCACCTGCACCAGAATCCGGAACTGTCATTTCACGAGGAACAGACCGCCGTCAGTCTGGCGGCTGAACTGCGTCAAGCGGGTTTTGAGACCACGACAGGAGTGGGTGGTCACGGCGTTGTCGCACTGCTGAAGAACGGGGATGGTCCGACCGTCATGTTCCGGTGCGACCTGGATGCCTTGCCTGTCACAGAAGAGACCGGACTGGCTTTCGCTTCGAAAGTCACGACCAAGGACGATGAGGGGGCGACCGTCGGCGTCATGCACGCCTGCGGGCATGACATTCATATCACCAACCTGATTGCGATCGCCCGGTACATGGCATCCCATCGGCACGACTGGCAAGGAACGCTGATGTTGATCGGCCAACCCGCCGAAGAGCGTGTGGACGGTGCTGTGGGAATGCTGCGCGATGGCCTGTATACCCGCTTTCCCAAGCCGCAGTTTGCATTGGCGCTCCATGTCGACGCGGAACTTGCAGCGGGACAGGTCGGTTACCGGGCCGGGTATTCGCTGGCCAATTCCGACAGTTGCGAGATCACCATGAAAGGGCGCGGAGGACACGGGTCGAAGCCCGATGCTTGCATCGATCCCATCTTGCAAGCCGCCCAACTGGTGGTCGAGATCCAATCGATCGTCAGCCGCGAAGTCTCTCCTCTGCAACCCGCCGTCGTCACCGTGGGGGCCATCCACGGAGGCACCAAGTCGAACATTATCCCCAATACTTGCAGCTTGAAACTCACACTCCGAAGCTATACACCCGAGGTCCGGAAACTGCTCCAGGAGGCAGTGATGCGCAAAGCCAAAGCGGTGGCTGCCAGCCATCGTGCCCCTGAGCCAGACGTGAAGTTCGACCAAGGGGCATCGGCGGTGTTCAATGATGAGGGGTTAGTGGCCCGCGTGGTCGGAGGCTTCGTCACCGAACTCGGTCAAGAGAATGTCGTTCCCGCCGAGCGCGTGATGGGTGCCGAGGACTTCGGCGAATACGCAACGGGTGGAGTGCCCATTTTTATGTTCCGTCTGGGAACGGTTCCGTTGGCCAAACTGGAGGAGTATCACCAGGCCGGCACTCCGCCCCCCTCGCTGCATTCATCCAGGTATTTTCCCGATCCAGAGCCCACACTCCGGACCGGTCTGCGGGCGAGTGTCGCGGCGATCAAGGAGTTGATGCCGAAACGGTGAGTCAGACCAATTCACCCTACCCCACTCGTGAGACAGTCAATGCGGATCGACACATTCGCCCTGGTGGACTGGTTTGTCTGGTATGCGTGAGCGTCATCCTGCAGGAGAGACTCGCGGGGATGGAGTCCCTCACAGTTCCGTTCGATTCGACCGCTGTGACTGTCCCCGTGATGGCTCTGGTCGTGTCACTGAGGTATCAGATGTGCCTGAACACATGGCGAAGAGACCCAACTGTCCTGGTGCTGTTCACGCGGCTGTTGGTGTGGCGGAATCAGGCCCTGTGCAAGGCGGTCGAGTCGAGACCCTGAATTCGATCCGCTGTGACACCCGGTGAACGGGTGGGTTACACTTCCCGAGCGGACAAGTTAGAGCCGGATCCAAGGAAGCGGAGTTCTCCATGTCGATATTACACAGTCGGATTCCCTGCCAAGGTGTGCTGGCGGCGGGGCTGCTGCTGAGTGGCCTGGGGACGACCCTGGCCCAAGACATCCCGCTCAGCGCACCGCCGGGACTCCAAATCTTCGAACAACACCTGATCGATGTGATCGGACGGTGCGAGGGGGCAGTCGTCGCCATTGCGCGTGTACTGCCCGAGGACGAACTGCGGGAAGACAACGAGGGCGATCCGTTTGGATTTCGTCAGCCGCCCTCTCCCGGAGAAGTGGGATTCATTCCACGCGAATTTGCCAGTGGGGTCATTCTGGCCCGCCAGCCGGATGACGGATTGCGGTATGTGCTGACACCCCGACATGTGATCACTGGCACTCGTCGGCGCGGCACGAACCGACCCGATGAAGCTCGGTATGTGGTGAAGCTGGCCTCGCGACATGTGGTGCAAGGCACTCTCTACAACCAGGATGAACGCAGCGATCTGGCGGTGTTGAAGCTGGAGTTGGAGGCCGTGGGTCTGACTGCGGAACAAGTTCCCACATTCACGATGGGCGAAGGGGAGAAGCTCCGCAAAGGGAGTCTCGTGCTGGGTCTGGGGAACCCCTATGCCGTCGCGAGAGACGGATCGGCCAGTGCCAGCTTGGGCCTCATCAGCAACATTTCAAGGCGGACCTCCGAGGGCGAAAATCGTCGCCACGGGGGAGAAGAGTCGGGCACGATCTTCGAGTATGGGGCACTGCTACACGTGGATCTGAGGCTTCAACTGGGAACCAGCGGGGCGGCCATTGTGAATCCGGAAGGGAACCTCGTCGGACTGGGAACTTCGCTGGCGGCGCTCCGAGGTTATGAGTCTTCGGTGGGGTTCGCCATTCCACTGGATGCGGAAGTCAGGAGGATCGTGAACTCAT
>JANOKO010001082.1:0-2014 GCA_031419335.1 Planctomycetota bacterium | reverse complement strand
GACGGAACCTGAAGCCGTCTGGCCAGCCGCTCTTTTCCTTCAGGATGCGACTTTCAGGAGTCGACGACGATGGCCAAGCCGAAGCCCAAACGACCGACACCTGCAGCGCCTGCCCCTCTCCCGCCAGTGGACTCTGGTCCCACGGAAGACCAGCTACAGGTGGAACGAATCGAGGAGAAAGTCTCTAAAATCGAAGCCGCTTCCGAGCGGCTCATGGGACGGCTGCACAATTACCTGCTGCGATTAACATCGGACAACTCGATGTGCGATAAATTGAGGATCGCAAATGGTATTTGGGGCACGTATCCCATGTGGCGAGAACAGGCTTGCGACTCACCGAGAAATATAGCGATCGGTTCTCACATTGTCTCGACAGCGCACAGTGATCGCGTCATATCAACTACTTACCTCGCTCTGTGCAAGCTGAATGAGGTTCACGATGCTGCGGTTGATGTGCTGATGACGCGAGCTAAAGAGCTTGGGCGTGATCCTGCGGTCATTTGGAAGTCCGGGAACTATTGCCGCACATTGCTGGAACACTACCAAGAACCCCCCGGCACGTATCCCGGAATGAGGGCGGGAGATATCTGGCCGGAGTGTCTCGGGGCGACGCTCATAGCGCTCCCCACAGACATCCGACAATCGATTCAAGATGGGCACGCGGAAGTTCTCGCTATGTGCGTGCGGGTTGTGAAATTGTCGAGACCTAGAAGTAAGTCGGGGTGGCAACTGCTCATGCCCGAAGGCAAGCGGAAGTCAGACCAAATCTGGAATGACTTGCTGGCCGATGCAAAGTTGCAGGGCATGGCCAAGAACCCCGAGGGCAAGCCTAAGTCCTGGAAATCTGAGAAGTCGTTTTGCGATGACAATTTCCCCGGTTGCCGCGACTTCGATGACAACATCTAGTCGAATTCTGTTCTATATCTATTCCACTTCTATTCTTTCGTAACATCACATCACGTATGGCTATGAACCTGCGTGTTACCTCATAGGTTAGTTGCGTTGGCATTCAATTGGGAGTGCTGGCATCTGAACCGAAAGAGGGGATTCGATGCGAACGCATACAGTGGAACAAGTGGCCGAAATCGAGGGCGTCCATGCGGAAACTGTGCTGCTCTGGATTCGAGCCGGGGAACTGACGGCACACAACGCCAGTGCTAACCCAAAGTCTCGCAAGCCCCGCTGGCGAGTCACTGACGCGGACCTGACCGCGTTCCGACTGTCTCGCCAGAACGCGACCAAGGAGCCGACGCAACCACGGCAGCGGCGAGCTAAGGGTGTCATCCGGGAGTACGTCTGATGACATCCTCCCAGCGAGAGAATGCCGAGCTGCTCAAGTCACTCTGTAGACCAGCGGAAGTCATCGCAGCGAACGCGGGCTTGCCTCTGGAGATCGTCCAGAACTTCCTCAAAACGGGCAAATGGCCGGGACCACGGCAGGGGCGGTTGTTCGACCCCAGCGGCATGAGTCCCCGCCCATCAACGACGAAGCCCGCAACTGTTGGGCACAGTCACGGGCTTCATCTGTTCAAACGGGCCGACTGATTCACGAGATCAGCGACCACATTCAACAGCAACACACTCCGGCACGGAGCGAGAGTAATTATGGCGACGCGGACCACGAAATCAAACCCCAACCAGAACGGTCGGGCCGATCACGCAGCGACGCCGTTCGGCCTGGACGAGTCCCGGATTCGCGACGCGCATGCCGATCACATGGCGACCGATGTGCCGCCTCACGACCTGGAGCTGGAGAAGTGCATTTTCGGGGCGGTCCTGCTTAACCCGTCGGTCATCCCCACGGTGCAAGCGATCCTGGGCACGACGGATGTGTTCCACAGTCCCCGGCATCGAATCATCTGGACCGCGATGGTGGCCTTGCACGAGAGCGGATCGGGTGTTGACCCCATGCTCCTGCGGTCGGCACTGGAACGACGCGGCGAACTGGAGGACGCGGGCGGCGTCTCGGTTCTGCGGGGGTTGATGGAAGTCATCCACCGTCCAGACTATGCAC
>JANOKO010001081.1:0-1007 GCA_031419335.1 Planctomycetota bacterium | reverse complement strand
CAATGGGATTGCCAACGTGACCCGGATGAGGAATATCGATGCGATCTTACACCCTGAAAGAAGTGGCCGAAATCGAGGCCGTCCATGAGGAAACTGCGCTGCTCTGGGTTCGCTCTGGCGAGTTGACGGCACACAACGCCTCTGCGAATCCGAAGTCCCGCAAGCCACGCTGGCGAGTCACGGACGCCGATCTGGTCGCGTTCCGACTGTCCCGCCAGAACGCGACCAAGGAGCCGGCGACACCACGCCGGAAGCGATCTGCCGGGCCGATCAAGGAGTACGTCTAAATGACCTCCTCCCAGCGTGAGATTGCCGAACTGCTCAAGTCACTCGGTCGACCGGCAGAGGTCATCGCGGTCAACGCGGGCTTGGACATAGAGGTCGTCACGACCTGGCTCGCCACGGGCAAATGGCCGGGACCAAGGCGGCGGCGGTTGTTCGACCCGACGGGGTATTCCCCGAGGCCAGAAACGGCTCAACCCGTGGCCACGGATGAACGCGACCACGGGCTGAGAGTTTTTGCAGCGGGCCACTGATTGACGAGATCAGCGACCGACATTCAACACCGACAACACTCCGGCACGGAGCATGACCAATTATGACCGCACGGACTGCAAAATCAAACCCCAACCAGAACGGTCGGGCCGATCATTCAGCGACACCGTTCGGCCTGGACGAGTCCCGAATTCGCGACGTGTCCACCGATCAGGTGGCGACCGATGTTCCACCTCACGACCTCGAAGCCGAGCGGTGCGTTCTCGGGGCGTGCCTACTCGACACGAGCGTGATCGACCACGTGCAATTGGTCTTTGGCACGTCGGATGTGTTCCACAGTCCGAGGCATCGAATCATCTGGTTCGTGATGCTGGCCTTGCACGAGAGCGGATCGGGTGTTGACCCCATGCTCCTGCGGTCGGCACTGGAACGACGCGGCGAACTGGAGGACGCGGGCGGCGTCTCGGTTCTGCGGGGGTTGATGGAAGTCATCCACCGTCCAGACTATGCAC
>JANOKO010001080.1:0-3428 GCA_031419335.1 Planctomycetota bacterium | reverse complement strand
GGGGGGGGGGGGGGGGTTTTTCCCTGGGTGTGAACCCCCTCACCCCCACCCTCTCCCCCGCCGTGGATATCGTTCGAGTCGGCCACATCGCCAGCGGGGGAGAGGGAGCAGGAATGCCGTCCAAACAACCTCACTCGCCCTCTGGTCGGCCACTCGCGCACATCCGCATCGTCCCCATTCAGTACTGCCGTCGAGTCGCTCGTCTGCCAGCGCAGGATCGTCTGCTTGGCTCGACGATAATCGTCGAGGTCCGGGTGCCAGTCGAGGTGGTTCGGGGCGAAGTTCGTGACGACCGCGATCTCTGGGCTGGCCTCGATCCGGTCGAGGTCGGCCAGTTGAAAGCTGCTGAGTTCGAGGACCACCCAGTCGGTCGGCTCGATCGAGTCGACGATCGGCAGCAGGCTCCCGCCGAGGTTCCCGCCCAGGTGGACCACTCGCCCGGCGGTCTTCAGCAGGTGCGCGATCAAGGCCGTCGTGGTCGACTTGCCGTTGCTCCCGGTCACGCCAATCACGCGGCCCCGGTTGTGCTGCCAGAACAGATTCATCTCGCTCGTGCGCGGGATGCCGCGCTCACGGGCCATCTTCAACCACGGGCAATTCGGCTTCACTGCTGGGTTCACGACGAGCAGCCGGGCCTCCGCGAAGTCGGCGGCGGTGTGCCCGCCGCAGTGCAGCCGGACGAGCCTGGAGGCATCGAACTCTTTCAACGTCTCAGCCAGCTGAGCCTCGGGCCGCAGGTCAGTCACCGTGACCTTGGCTCCACGATCGACCAGAAACTTCACCGCCCCCAACCCGCCGCCGAACCGCCCCAAGCCCATGACGGTGACGGGGAGGTTGCGGTAGTCGGCCAGTGGAGGGTGTGAGTCCATGAGGTGCCTCGTGGGATAGGCTTCCAGCCTGTCTTCCTCTCAACGCAGACGACCGGCTGGAAGCCTATCCCACGACCGGCAGCCACGGGAAGAGCCGCTGCTTCGCCGCCTCATCCAGTGGAGCCCCGTACTCGCACGGCTCGAATGCCTCAATGTACTTGATCTTCGCTCCTCGCTCGTGGCCATAGGTCTTCACAACCAGTTCACGATACCGGTCAGCCAGTGGGGCGATGCGGGCCAGGATGAACTCTCGCAGGAACTGCTTCCGCTCCAACAGACCCGTCGGCATCGGCGTATCGCCGAAGAACCCGATCCACGGCATCCACTCGTAGAACTGCGACTCGTGGCAATCGAGCATGTCGATCACCTGGTCCAGCATCGGCTCGATGTCGACCACCACACTCGGGCTGAACGGGTACGGCCTTTGAAAGTCATCCGACAGGAACCCCATCACCGGGTTTTTCCGCAGCGGCGGCACGTCGGGCACCACAGCCGGGACCATCACCATGTAGGCTGCGTCGCACACGATCTGTGAGGTGTAGCGATGGTCCGGGTGATAGTCGTTCGGCCGATGGGTCAGGATCAAGTCCGGCCCGAACTCGCGAATCAGGCGGATGATCCGGTAGCGGGCCTCCAAGGTCGGTTGCAGCCCGCCATCGGGGAACTCCAGCACATCGTACTGCACGCCGATCACGCGCCCGGCCCGCGCCGCCTCTTCGGTGCGGCGCGCGATCAAAGTCGGGCCGTACATTTGCTGATGCCCCGACTGGCCGTTCGTGACGCTGACGAACCGCACCTCATGCCCCAACGACCGATAGATCGCAGCTGTGCCGCCCGCGCAGATGTCGCAGTCGTCGGGGTGGGCACCGATGATGAGAATGCGGAGAGGGGTGGACATGGGAGTAGGCTCGATGTTTGCCGAAAGTGGAGTACATCGAGCATGCTCGACGGCTAACGACTCGTGCTGTGACAGAATCGGTGTTCACACAACATGTCGATGGAAAGGCAATGTTGAAACACTAATCTCCGCTAATCAACACAGATCTTTTTCAGGATTAGCGTCGATCAGTGGAGATTAGTGTTCCAGACTTTCATGGTGAACACATGATCTGAAACAGCCTCTCAGTGCCCGATGCCGTTGACGGCCAGCCAGCGTTCACAGTCGAGGGCCGCTTGGCAACCCGAGCCAGCGGCGGTGACGGCTTGCTTGTAGTAGTCGTCGGCCACGTCCCCGGCGGCGAAGACGCCTTCGACGTTGGTCATCGTGCGGTGCGACACCGGCCACTGGATGTAGCCCTTGTCGTTGAGGGTGATCTGGCCCTTCAGGAAGTCGGTGTTCGGCGTGTGGCCGATGGCGCAGAAGTATCCGGAGACTTCGAGCGTCTCGGTCTTCTGGGCGTCGACCAAGCTGCGAATGCGGACAGCTGTGACGCCCTCGTCATCGTTGCCGATGACCTCATCGACGGCGGAGTTCCACTTGACTTCGATCTTGGGATTGTGGAGGGCGCGGTCGGCCATGATCTTGCTGGCGCGGAACGAGTCGCGGCGGTGGACGATGTAGACCTTGGCGGCAAACTTGGTGAGGTAGTTCGACTCCTCCATCGCACTGTCGCCGCCGCCGATGACGACCAGCGGACGCTCGCGGAACCGAGGCAATGCCCCGTCGCACACGGCACAGGCCGATACGCCCATGTTCTTGAACTTGTTCTCTGACTCGAGTCCCAGATAGTTCGCTCGCGCCCCCGTGGCGATGATCACCGCATTGGCCACGACCTCCTGCCCTTCGAGCGACTTCATCCGGAACGGTCGCTGCGAGAGATCGATGTCGACGATGTCATCCGTCACGACCCGCGTGCCGAAGTTGACTGCCTGTTGCCGCATCAACTCCATCAGCTCTGGCCCGCTGACCCCGTGCCCCCGGTGCGGCATCATGTACATCCGCCGCTGGGCATCGATCGACGCATCCAGGTAGCTCAGCATGTTTCCCGTCGGGAAGCCGGGGAAGTTCTCGACCTCGGTCGTCTGATTCAACTGGCCCAGCGGCAGCGTCCCCTTGATCTGGTTCTCGCCGTTGATCGCTCCCTCGTAAACGATCGGGTTCAAGTTCGCCCGCGCGGCATAGATGGCAGCTGTCCAGCCCGCAGGCCCCGACCCGATGATGACGACGTTTTCCGGCACGTGTGATGCTCCTGCGAGAAGGCACCCGC
The DNA here is from genome assembly GCA_031419335.1 of Planctomycetota bacterium. Classification (GTDB taxonomy): domain Bacteria; phylum Planctomycetota; class Planctomycetia; order Planctomycetales; family Planctomycetaceae; genus TH-plancto1. Next base: position 352 of record JANOKO010001080.1, on the reverse strand, counting down.
CTCTCCTGCGGACGGGTCAAAATCTCAAGGCGGACATTAGTTCATGCTGCCGATGGGAGCAAATGGAGAGTGCCGCCCGCCCTCGGCCTGTCCCCGACTGAGGGAGGTGGGTCGAAATAAGTTCCCCGCCACCGGGGCTTGTCCCCGTGGTTCCCGCGCTTGTGCACTCCGGTAGCGCACAAGCGCGGGAACCACCCCGACAAGCGGGGTGGCGGGGATCTTATTTCGCACTCCTGCCTCACCCTGCGGGATGCACCCACGGGGCGCGATACGGTCGCTTGGCCAAGGCATTGGCCTCGTCATCGCCGGTGATCTTCCCAGCGGCTGCATCCCACTTCAGCGACCGGCCCAG
>JANOKO010001079.1:0-2980 GCA_031419335.1 Planctomycetota bacterium | reverse complement strand
TGATGTGTCCATCCTCGGCGGGAATCTGCTCTCGAGGTTTCAGAGCTTTGAACCGTGGGCCGAGCGATTTCTGAATGTCGGCTTCGAATTGATCGAGCGAGGCATGTTTGCCAGGTGCGGCGGCAGGGATTTGGGCGACATTACATTGGCAGATTAAGCTGCCGTTTTCCATCAGGCGGAAGATGACAACCTGATTGGGGCCCTCGAGGACGGCCTGGAACAAATGCCAGTCGCGGCTATGCAGAAGTTGCACCTTCCAGGGCATTGCGTCGAAGGCCAGCATCTCGGCCCCGCGCGGCGGACTGATGGGCAGCGACTCTAGCAGTGCCGCGGTCAGCTGACCTTGCGTGGGGGTGATCTGTCGCGTGACTACCGTTTCGACGCGGGCATCGATCCCGGGACTGACAGTGCCAATGTTGGCCTGGATGGTGTAAGTCAGTTTGGCCGTGGAGATGAGTTGTGACGTGGTGTCAAAGGTCAATTGGCCCGAGATTTTGACACGGGTGTTCGCACCATACCTTTGCCCGAGAATGCTGCCCTCGACGTGAATCGTGGCGACATTCGATTTGAGCGAGGTCAGTTCGCAGTTCATCTCCGATGTTTGCACCGCCTCGACCGTGGCGAGCATCTGGATCGCCCAGGGGTGGGGCGACCACTTCGCTCCGACTTCCACAGCCTCTTGTGGGAGAAGCGCTTGCAGCGCCAGTGGCTCACCGGGAAGTTCGAGCAGATCCATCGATTCACGCGACAGGATTCCGCGGGGGCAGTAGACCCACGCGCCCGAGGCGGCTCCGGACGAGACAATGACACGCTGTGCCTCGGGCAGGGACTGCTCCGTCTTGCGGCCAGAGATGATGGTCTCGAGTTGGGCGGTCTCGAATTCGCGAGCAGCGCGGAGGGCTTGGGCATCGCGCCCCCCCGAGGGGAGCCGTCGCTCGCGAAAGCGGAACCGAGCCTCGGCCTCGATCGGATGTCTCTGGCTTTTTTCCTTCCCGCCCGCAGTAAAGACCGAGCCGGATGTCGTGACCGTGACACTGACTTGCACCACGCGATCCGAGCCTTCCGGTTCACGCAGCAGAGTCCCCGCCGAGGCCTGCATCGCGCTCACACAAAGTGCCGTGACGCTACCCAAGAGTACAACCAGCGCACGCCTCTGCACGCAGTGTGATGGGAAAAAAGAAGAACTCATTGACGCTCCTTCGTTCGGCTTCGAACCGTGAGTCGGAATCTAACACGAGACCACGAACTGAGGAAAGGGGAGCCAGTTGGAGATTGTGTCCTGCGTTCGCGTTGCAGAGCGTGTGCATGGGGATAAAAACGAAGTCGGAATGTCACCACAGTGCGACGGTGTTACGCTTTCCGTCCCGTGTAGGTGGTCTTGTTGTGGATTCTCTCGGTCGAGTGAGGAATGGAGTGTTCGTTCCATCCGGGGATAGAATTCCAGTCGTGCTGTTCGAAGGTCATGGAGCCGCCGCGATCCCACTCACCCACATGATCCGTGAGTTGGCATGCCCCAACCGCCGCAGCAGGCTGTCGCCCTGTTCGCCGACATGGTTTACAGATCCCCGCTACAACAATCTGCACATTGGGTCTGGGAGCTGAATTCCAACTGAGTTTGACAGCCATACACCCACCCGGAGATGACCCCGTGTTTCAAGTTCGCTGGTGGTGTGACTACGGTGGTGTGACTATCATGGTCTCGACCGTTGCGGAGCGGTCGTGCTTCCTGACCTGCGTACGCCGGTGTCGATTCCCTCCATGTTTGACGAGACGCACAACCTCTTCACCGACGACTCGCTTCCGACATTTGACTACGACCCGCGCACACGGGTGGTGTTCGGGGCAGGTACACTCTCGCAACTCGGTGGCCTCGCGCAGGAATTCGGGGGGCGCGATGTCCTGCTCGTATCCGACCCCGGCATTCGTCAGGTCGGCCATGAGGCCCGAGCGCTGCATGTTCTCGAAGCGGCAGGGTTGCGGGTCCATGTCTTCGATGAACTTCAATCGAATCCCACCACTGAGGATGTCGACCGGGGCGTGGCCTTCGCCCAAGGGAAGTCGATTGGTCTGCTGATCGGCCTCGGCGGCGGAAGCAGTATGGATGTCGCCAAGGGAATGAACTTCCTGCTGACCAATGGCGGGAAGATGGAGGACTACAAGGGAACCGGCCGGGCGCGGCTGCCTATGCTGCCTCTCATCGCCATTCCCACCACAGCCGGAACCGGGAGCGAGGCCCAGTCCTACTGCGTGATCAGTGATGCCAAGACGCACATGAAGATGGCCTGCGGCGATAAAAAAGCGGCTGCTCGTATCGCTCTGCTCGACCCGGAACTGAGCGTCACGATGCCCGCATCAGTCACAGCTGTGACCGGGGTCGACGCGATTAGCCATGCGGTCGAGAGCTATGTGACGAAGAATCGGAACCCGGTTTCGATGTTGCTAGCTCGGCGAGCCTGGAATTTGTTCTGCAGGGCCTTTCCGGTGGTGCTCAAGGAGCCGACCAATCTTTCGGCGCGAGGAGCGATGCTGCTCGGTTCGCATTTGGCGGGAGCGGCGATCGAGAACTCGATGCTGGGGGCCACGCACGCACTGGCGAACCCGTTATCGGCACACTTTGGAATGATCCACGGCAACGCGATTGCAGTGCTGCTGCCGCATGTCGTGCGGTATAATTCGTCCGTCGTCGGATCGTTGTACGGAGCACTGGCCGAGGACGCCAAATTGTGCGATGGCCAAGACCCGGAGGCTGGGGATTTGCTGGCGATGTACCTGCGGAATCTCGCTACGAAGGCGGGCTGCCCGTCGACGCTCGTTGGATGTGAGGGGGTGGCCGCGTTGCTGCCGACGTTGGCGGACGAGGCGGCGCTCCAGTGGACCGGGAAGTTCAATCCGCGCGCGGTGGATGAGTCGTCTCTGATGGAGTTGTATCGATGTGCGCTGCCGTGAGAAAGATTGGGAGGGCGAAGCTCCTGCTGAGCCG
>JANOKO010001078.1:0-9484 GCA_031419335.1 Planctomycetota bacterium | reverse complement strand
AGTGTGAGTCTCGGCGTGCGGGAAATGGTCTGTCGCCTGAATAATAACAGCACGAGTTTCGACACGACCGCCGGAACTTCGGACCGCACGGCCCAGATCATCATGAGTGGCGAGCAGGTGCGGAGCGTGGTGCAAGCGAAGGGGCGGGCGGTCCTTACAGCGCAGCAGGCCAGCACGCTGCTCACGGCGTTCTAAGCGGCGGATTGTGTGGTGAATGCCTTGCTTCCCAAGGCGGAGCCGACCTCGCGGATCGACCACGGCACGGACGGCGTGATGTTGCCGATCATCACCAGGCGGTACGTATTAAACTTACGGTGTTTTGCTCATTTTCCTGACTTCGCCTGCTGGTAGGGGAGGTCGAAATCATCGAATGCCTGTTGCTGACATCGAGGAAAACCTGTGTTTATCCTGACGAGTCACGTCCGGAATTTGATGCGTACCGCCTGGTCTACAATCTCGACAGAGTTCAGGCGACCTGGAAGCAACTTGGCGACCCGTGTCGCCCCTGTGACTCCATTGTAGATCACAAGCTCTCCGTCACTACCCCGATATGTTTCCAGAGGAGGCATTCCATACAGAGATGTCCCAAACCGGGCAATCTGTCGTTGGAGTTTGTAGGGATCGGCCCCCGAGAGTCGCGTCGTGGGCCGGTGCAAGCTTCGGGGATCGATATCCACAAATCGCTGCGGGTTCATCGATTCATCTCTCGATGTTGCCAGTCCGTCGAAAAACAGCGGACGATCTTCGACGGGCTACGTGTTGGCCCATGCTGCCCGACGCCCACTGAGAGTGTGCGGAGTACCAAACTACTGCCCCGTCAAGGCTAAGATTTGGGGTTGAGCCAGCCTCGCCTGGGAGGGCGAAGCACCTGCTGAGCCGCGAGCCAGGGGACGCGCTGTCTGGTGGATGCGGCTCGGCAGGAGCCTGCCCTCCCGAAGGAGACGAACCCACACATCAAGCCTTGACGGGGCGCTACACGTTGAACAAGAAGTGACAGATGTCCCCGTCCTGCATCACGTACGACTTCCCCTCGACGCGGAGCTTCCCGGCAGCGCGGATCGCCGCTTCGGTCTTGTAGGTTTCGATGTCGTCCAGCGAATAGACTTCGGCCCGGATGAAGCCTCGTTCGAAGTCGGTGTGGATCACACCCGCAGCTTGGGGGGCTGTGGCACCAATGGGGATGGTCCAGGCCCGGACCTCTTTGACGCCGGAGGTGAAATAGCTTTGCAGGCCGAGGGTGCGGTATGCCTCGCGGGCGAGGGAGGCCAGCGACGGCTCCTCCAGCCCGATCGAGGCCAGCATCTCGGCTCGGTCGGGGGCGTCGAGTTCGGCCAGTTCCGCTTCGAACTTGGCACACACGACGACGACCCCGGCGTTGTGGCTCTGGGCGTAGTCGCGGACCTGCTGTACCAGCGGGCCTTTCCCCTGGATGTCGTTCTCGTCGACGTTGGCGGCGAACAGGATCGGTTTGGCCGTCATCAGACCGAACGTGGCGGCAATCTTCGACTCGACGGGGTCGAGTTCCAGGCCTCGCAGCGGCAGCCCCTCATTCAAGCGGGCGAGGCACTTCTCGATGACCTCGACCCGCTGCTTGGCCTCCTTGTCGCCGATCTTGGCGGCCCGCTGGGCCTTGGGCAGGGCGTTCTCCATCACCTGCATATCGGCCAGCATCAGCTCGGTTTCGATGATCTCAATGTCGGCCAACGGATCAATCCGACCCGAGACGTGCGTCACATCGGGGTCGTCGAAGCAGCGGACCACCTGGATGATCGCGTCGACCTCGCGGATGTGGGTCAGGAACTTGTTGCCGAGTCCTTCGCCCACGCTGGCTCCCTTCACAATCCCGGCGATGTCGACCAGCTTGATCGTCGCGGGGAGGATCCGCTGCGGCTTGGCATAGACCGCAATCCGGTCCAGACGCTTGTCCGGCACGCTGACGATCCCCTCGTTGGGCTCGATCGTGCAGAACGGGTAGTTCGCCGCCTGGGCCGCCTGGGAGCAGGTGACCGCGTTGAACAGGCTGCTTTTGCCGACATTGGGGAGACCGACGATACCGGCTTCCATGGGGACACACTCAGTGAGGTTGGGCGGTGAAATGAGGGGGAAGTATCGCGGGTGGGGGGAAAAATGGAACCGATCGGGAAAGGCTTCACGATACGGCTGGTCCGAACACTGCCAGATGCGTTATGCACAACAGCATTTCCGCAATGATTCCAAGAACCGCCGAGCCACAACTCACACGCTGTTGGGCGATTTCAACCAGCAACAGGAGCGGGCAGATCGGCAGGGGCAGAAGGCTCAACAGGAAGGGCCACTGTGCTGTGGGATAGAAGAACAAGGAAACCCGCTCGTTGATCAACAACCCCCGATCCGCGAGGGTCAGCATCAGGCAAAACACAACTCCGACGAGATGAATCGCGACAATCCAGCGGACACGATCCTTTCGGGGAGCCACTGCGGAGTTGACGGGTTGCTCGTTGTGGGATGGCAAGTCGGTGGTCATGGCAATTCCCCGATGATTGGACTTGAACGCCATGATATACCTCACGCGGGTGGAAGTGAGACATTTTCTGTAGCCACGTTTCGCCAGAACGAGGGCGAATTGGCGTGCGTACCCGCCCTCTGGCGAGTGGCAGCTACGACTCACTCGGGACCGTATGAGGTATAACACTCACCCGCGCAGCAAAAAACCTGTGATCCGCCCAGTGGTGCATCACAGGTATCCGCTGAAATTCGTGAACCCGCTTGAGACTGCTCAGGTAATCCCGTCACGGGCTGCTTGAGCCGCTTGGCGACGATACTTCAGGGCCAGGTGGGCAAAAGTCGACTTCTTGGGTACGCTCGCGGTCAAACGGCTCAGCCGTTCGTATTTCTCCGCCAAGGCGGTCTTCACATCGACAAACGTTCGCTTGGTCATGGGCATGGGTCCGATGGGCATCCGGAAATTCGGTAAGCTCCGTAGTGTATCGGGGGAGAGCGATATTGCCAACTCGACCAGCTCGAAGCGAGAAATGGAGAAATGGGTGTACGCCCCGGTTGATGTCGGGTGTAAGTCATTGGGGTTCGTAAGGTTCCGGAATTGCCTATCGGCATCATCCGTGTCTCTGGGCTGCATCGCACCCCCGATCGATCGCGGTGGCATCTTCGGTCGCTTGAAAACTGTCTGGGGTACGATAGGAAGGACTGTTGATGTTCACCGAATGATCGCTGGGCTGTCGCTGCCGGTATCGACCAGCATTCCCGGAGGACATAGAACCACGAAACCGGCGATCTGCAAAACAGGCGGGAAAGTTCTACGGAGGTTCCCCCTCTGTGGGGACAGCCACTCCCGGCTCGATGGGGATGTGACCTCTCACTTTCTTCTTTTTCCTTTTTGTGGATTCCGGTGCATGTCGTGGTTCCACTCCGACAGCCTGCCGAAGGCGTACTGGCCGCGACCAGCGGCCGGTCTCGATGATTACCGACCATCGAGACGCACACATGATTCTGTGGATTTTGTCCGGAATCGGTGCGTCACACGCGCCGGGTCGCTATGCTGAATCTTCACATCTCCGGATGCGAGTCCCTTCGGACTCACCGGTTTCCTCATCCTCCCGTCTGGCAAACGGCACATGATCCTTAGCGGCAGTGAGATTCACGCTCGACTCGGTTCGGATATCGTCATTGAACCGTTCATCGAATCCCAACTGAATCCCAACAGTTACAATCTGCGATTGCACCATGAACTTCTGGTGTATGAGGAGATTGTACTCGATATGCGGAAGCCCAATCGCTTCCGCCGCATTGAGATTCCTCCCGAGGGAATGGAACTCGATCCGAACCAGTTGTATCTGGGAAGGACCATGGAACGGACCGAGACACACAATCTCGTCCCGATGCTGGAAGGCCGTTCCTCGGTGGGTCGGCTGGGGCTGTTTGTTCACGTCACTGCGGGCTTTGGAGATGTCGGGTTCTGCGGATTCTGGACTCTGGAGATGTACGCCATCCAGCCAATTCGCATCTACCCTGGAGTCGAGATCTGCCAAATCTTTTACCACACTCTGGTAGGCGAAGTCCGCGAATACAAAAGCGGAAAGTACCAGCACAACACGGACATCCAGCCCAGCAAGCTCTACAAAGAGTTTCAACAGCCCGAGGATCGCCAACGCAAGCTGTGGGATGCGGACGAGACAAAGATGCGATAGCGATCATGCCAGTTCAGCGGTCGACATCGTGAGCACGCAAGGGTCCGTGAGCCGCTGTCTCGATGCTATTTCCATAATGCCGGTTGCGTCTGTATCGCCTTCCACAATAGATCTGAGATCGCCTGCATCCCCTTGTCTCCCGGGTGCCCCGCGACGCCTGGGTGTTCGATCTTGCGCTCCGACCGGGCGTAATTGGTTTCGTCACTCCCCAACGGACTTAGATCGACCCACACGCCACCTGCCTCCTGGCAGGTCTGCTTCATGATCCCGTCCTTCACTGGGTCAGACCCAAAGCAACTCCGGACAAGGAGAGTCGGCTGACCCTGTTTCTTGAATTCTACAAGTAGTGTCGTCATGGCCTTCTGATATCGAGCCTGGGTCTCAGGAGTGGTGAGTGCAGAGACATTTTCACCGATGGCGACAATGATCAGATCGGCTTCGAACGCTAGTTCCGGCTTCAGGTAAACATCGAGCTGGTCGCCATCGAGCCCGCGTTCGAATTCGGCGATGTTTTTGACCATCACCGCGGGTGACTTCTCCGTCGCCTGGCAGATCTGCTTCATGAGCCGATGCACGTAGTCTTTGTCCTCCGCGCTGGCGGCCATTCCCCAGTTTCCGTTCCAGCCGATATGCGGTGCGACCCCATGTAGAGTGATACTGTTCCCGAGGAACAGTACCTTTCGAACCTGAAGTCTTCCAGCGGAAACTACTCCTGTTTGGCCTCGGGTGTCCGGTGCCAGCTCTTGCGCTACCAGCGGGAATTGCCCTGGGATTCCCGCCACGAACGCGATCGCCATGAGCGAATAAACGCATCGATGGATGTATCGTGGGGAAGTGAGTGCGACAGTCATGGCTCGATCCTCATGTCACGGCATTCGATTTGCCATGTGTTGCTCACTCTTTGCCATGCCCGCGAAGGATGGCTGGTGCTTCCTCATTCTCGTTTCGGGGTCACGGTGTCAGGATTGTCTCATCGATGATCGACTGACCGGCGGAGACTTTCCCCACAAGGTGTTCCGGACCCAGCGCCAGCAACGGGCTGATCTCAATCCTCGCGTCTTCCGACACTTCGGCCCCTACAGCTCGTAACCACTCCCGATTGAGTCGGCAGATCGCTTTCCGCGAAGTGTCAGGGGAATCGGCCCCGGACTGGTTCTTTACGGGATTGAACTCCGCAGCCCGGTCTGCTTCCACGACTAAGGCGCTCGTTGCCAGCGGCAAACTGTCGAAGATGAACTGCTCAAACTTAAAGGCGTTTTTGTCAGTCGGTCCTGGTTCGACGCGCTGCCCGTGGCGGTCGATGCAGGCGACCGGCTTGTGTGCCCGGTGATAGGGCAAGTCGCGTCCTTCATCGACGAGTCTTTGCAGAAACCCCCGCCGGATGACGTGCATCGCGGTGTTGCCCGCACGGAACCGCAATGTGCCGTGCGGTTCCAATTCGCGCGTCCGCTCGATCGGCATGTCGCTGTATTCGATGATCTGTGTCTGACCATCGACGTTCACGAGGACTCCCATTTTCTCCTCGGCAGAGACCTTGTTGACGACCTTCGTACTGATGTCAGAACCTCGCAATTCGTGCAGCCCGAGGAACGTTGGGTCGCAGACAATCGCAGTCGGGTTGTCGACTTGATGGTAGTAGAGTTCCTCCAGCCCTCGATCCCGCATTAAGTCGAGCAAGCCAGACGAGTGAAGCGCCTTGAGGAGTCCGCCGTGACCATCCGGACTCAGGGCGACCTCATGCTTCTCCGCGAGATGAATCTCGCCGGTGCGGTCATCCACTGCGGGGAGCTTTCCCTGCCGAAAGAAGTAGACATCCCCGCGTCTCAGCCCGAAGAAGTGGTACTCTTCGAAAAAGGCGACGGTGTCAGCATGTGTGGCGTCGCTGGTCATCACGAAGTACGGGATCACAGACCCAGCGCGGCGGCCCCGAGCCAATAATTGCTCGCAGAAGACTTGGAATAACGACCGTTGTGAGACCGGTCCGATAGGAAACATCCCCTTCGGTTTGTCGAAACCCAAACGTGTTCCCTGGCCACCTGCAACCAGTATGGCCCCCACGCGCCCCTCGCGCAGCTGTTCTTCACCACATGCTGTGGCTTTTCGCCACTGATCCTGTTCGGCGACCGTCTGTGGTTGGGATACCAATTGGGTCGGAGGCGTCGCGCGGGCGGCGGGTGTCCCACCGGCGTGACTCTCCGCAGGCTCCCGCTCCGAGAACAGCCGGGCAATCAGTGCGTAGTCGATCGAGTCCAGTTGGGCCAGAAGCCCAGTTCGCTGAGCCTCGTCTAACTCATGCCACCATTGGAGCAGATGCGACTGGCCGAAGCGGTTCAGACGTGCCTGAAGTTCCGTGTAATTCGACATGAACAGACTCAGAGGAGTGCCGAAATCCGCCCCACTGGGGCCAGTGGGTCGGGGACATTCTACTCTGTTCCAGCACTTCTGATGAAGTGCGACTCGCCGCCGTTTTAACCATCATCCAGCTTCAAGCCAGAGCCATAGCTTTAATGTCCCCCATGAACCTTCGGGGACGGAAGATCGGGAATGTAGCTCAAGACTCCCTCTCGGGTCGCCCCGATCCAAAACAAGCACAAAGCGGCAGCCAATCCGCCGTGAACCATGTGTGTCAGCGTCCGTGGATAGCCCGTCATGCCCAATCCCATCGAGTAGCAACCCGCCAGCACGACTCCCACGACGGCAGCCACTCCAGCGGCGGGGCGAGAGCGGGAAAGCAAGAGCGCCAGTCCCAACCCGAGTTGCACTGCGCTGGCAATGGCCAGGGCCGTCTTGGCGTCCGCCGGACTGGGAGTTCGGCGGGTGAACTTCTCGATCGTCCCGGATGCGACCCGTACGAGGTCGCCGCCCTGGTGGCTCTCGATCAGCCCCTCCAGTCCATTGCCAATGAAGCTCACGACGATCGCGAACTGCATCAGCCAAACGATCGCAATCCAGAACCCGAGCGAGAACTTCCGCCGACCGGGCCAGTAATCGGCACACCCCAGTATCAGTGGCGAGAGTACCATCGCCGCATGCCGGGACACGATGATCGCTGGATGTCCTCCCTCGCTCAGGAACGCCTTGGAGGCCACGAAGAGTGCCTCGCCGCAGAACAGCCCGAGCAGCACCGGCCACGCGGGACGAAGCAGGCACATCATCCCACACACCGCGAGAGCGATCGCTGCCCCGCGATCCACGAGAACGGTCTCTGCGGCGGAGACATAAAACTCGGCCTCCAGCACACGGGCCAGCGCCGACTTGGCCCCAAAGTGCAGATGAGCGGCTGAGTATCCCCAACATTGCAGGGCGACAAACACGCGCAGCGTAGCCTGCACCGGTCCCAGTCCGCGGAGTGGCGGCGAATCGTACGGGTCGTGAGAGTTGTGAGCCATGTCGCGGTCAGGCAAGACGAAGCGGTGCCAACGTGCTTCTGCGAAGAGGTGGCGCGCTCTGTTCATCGTCCGGTGGCGGGATGGCACTCGGGGAGATCAGCCGGAACTGCCGAAATGAGGCGGAATCCGGTCGAACTCGTCAGTCTGCACCGTACCACCCGACGACTCAGGTGCATTCGCCAAATGCAGCGTCCCCGGCTGGTGCCCTAGGCTTTACCGCTTCTTCGCCCGCTTGAGTTCCGCAGCTTCCGGCATCTGTTTGTAATACGGGTCGAGCGGGTAACAGCCCGAGATGATGCCGTTGCGTGGGGCGGTGGTGCAGTCGCTGAACGTGCGGCAGAGTTTCTTGTCAGCGGTGAAGTCGCTCCCGGTGAGGATCTTGGCCGGGAGTTGCCAGTCGCTGAGGACCATCCGCCCCAGGCCGATACTGTCGACCCAGCCGTTTCTCACCAAGGCTTGCGCGACATGGGGCAGGTACTCTTGGAAGTAGGTGTAGGCGGTGCCGACGAAGATTGGATAGAGAGCGGCGGACGTAAGTCCGCCGTGCTGAAATATCGTCCCCGCCACTGGGGCTTGTCCCCGTGGTTCCCGCGCTTGTGCGATAGGGTAGCGCACAAGCGCGGGAACCACCCCGACAAGCGGGGTGGCGGGGGGTATACTTGCACCCGCCTGCCGGAAATCCGACGCTCGCTGCTGTTTCCGAAACCCCTCACACACCTCGCGCACGGCCTGTATCTGCCGCACGCACCCGACCAGCGGATCTTCCGGCGGTGAATACCCATCCGAGGGCGGGTAGATCGCGGGCCGTTGCACATGCGGGTTGTAGTACGGCGACCCGGCAGTCAAGTTCCACAGGCCGACCTGGTGGTCCTCTCCCAGCGATCGGATCAACTCAATCGGCTCGGTGAGGTCGATGCGATGCGGGTTCGCGCGGTCGGCTCCGAACACCGGATAGAGGTCATTCCCATCCGGGATCACCGGAATCCCCGGCCCGAGTTTGCCGGGCTGCGACAGAGCCGGATCGGGGCGATAGGCGTACGTATCCCACAGCGACAACCGGATGCCGATCTCCAACTCCGGACACTCCGACCGCACCGCTGCCACCAACTCTCGAATGAAGCGGGTACGCCCCGCGAAGTCGCCGCCGTAGGGACCGGGGCGTTCGAACGCCGACAGGAACTCGTGCCCCAAGTATCCATGACAGCACTTGAGGTCCACGAACTGAAACCCGGCGGCGTGTGCGGCCTTCGCACTGACGACGTACGCTTCAATCAGTTCGCGAATCTCGCCATCGGTCCACAGGCTACGGTCATCGTCAGCCGCAATCCCGACGCGAGCATCCAGCACCGGATGGTGATAGGCCACGCGCGGCTCGAACCGGTCGTTACGGTTCGGCTTGCTGAACCGCCCCGAATGTGTGAGCTGCAGGCCGACGACTAGATCGTCCGTCGCCCCGGGACCGTATGCCTCCGTATGGGCCGAGGTGGCTGCCGTTAGCAACTCACTCAGCGAGCCCACCGTCTCCGGGCGATAACACAACTGCCGAGGATTCGCCCGCCCATCGGGACGCACCGCAAACGCCTCCCCGCCCCACAACAGCTTGGCCCCCGACAACCCAAAGTTCCGCCACCGCCTAAGCGTATGCTCACTGGGCCGCCCGTCCGCCGTTCCATCCCACCCCTCCATCGGGTGAATGCACCAACGGTTGCCGATGCGCAAGTCGCCGATGGTCAGCAAGTCGGCCAGCGGGCTGCCCTCGGCTGCGGACAGTGAGCGGTCGTCGACCGGGAGATCCAGACCGAGCGCGACCAGCGCCGAGCGAAACTCGTCGACGGAATTGAGAGCCGGGATGCGGAGAGGAGCGGTGGACAATGGGGCGTCCTGTCGTGGGACGGGCACATCTGCCCGTCC
>JANOKO010001077.1:0-3523 GCA_031419335.1 Planctomycetota bacterium | reverse complement strand
TGCGAGGCGTATGCTCCAGGAACGTAGGCATCGTTCTCTTCCAAAACCTGCTGAATGGGCAAAAGCGATCCTGACCCTGCGCACACTCGGGCGGCTCGAACTCGCGGTAGAACGCGAGAATGGACTCAGGCAGGCCGAGTGCCTCCAGCTTGGCCAAAGTCCACGGGCGACGTTGTGCGGAATTCAAATTCGGTCTGCTCGGCAATCGGCTCAATCCATGGCGCGTAGTCTGTCATGACGTGCGAACTGGCCTCCCTCGCGCTGCGAGGAATTCGTGGGACGGCGGGACGCTTCGCTGTAGCCATGACCACAAGACTCATTGCCGAAGAATCTTCTCCAGGGCTCTGCCTTTGGCGAGTTCATCGACGAGCTTGTCCAGCTGCCGGATCTTTTGCATCAGTGGATCCTCGACTTCCTCCACCCGGACGCCGCAGACCACGCCTTTGATCAGTGAACTGTTTGGATGCATTCTAGGGGCCTGATCAAAGAAGGTTCTGAAGTCAGTCCTCTGTTCGATTTGAGCTCGCAGACCGGCGTGGTCATACCCGGTAAGCCAGCAAATGACGCGGTCCACCTCTTCCTGCGTACGGCCCTTCCGCTCAGCCTTGTTGACATACGCTGGGTACACAGCCGCGAAGGGCATTGCAAAGATTCGATGAGCGGTCATCTTGTTGCTTCTTGATGAGTCTTTCGCGGTTGAGACGAGCTTTCAGCGTGGTTCGACTGCGACAGGAATTGTGCGTGAGGTCCAACGTCCAGATTGGGTGATGGTCACAGAGCCTTGTCAGCGGGCGGCTCAACCAACAAGTCCTGGATTATCGTCTCTATCGTCTGGTACTCGAAATCGCCTTCGATGTAGCGACCGCCCGGGTGAACGTGCCGAATGTGGCCCTGTCGGTCGAGAAGGAAACTGACGCTGGTGGCCCACTCGTCGTTGCCTTGGCACCACGCCTTGCGAGTTTCTGTCTTGCGGTCGAGGGCCACGGGAAAAGCGTAGCGATACTTCTGGACGATCTTTTCGACCTCGGTGCGCGACGACGAGTCCGAATTGTGAAACATGCCGACCACGACGAAGCCGTCATCTTTGTAGGTGTCGTAGAAGTGCCGTAACGCCGGAGCCGTCGCAGAACAGTCGTCGCACCAGTCGCCGGTGAACCACCGCACGAGGACCACCTTGCCGCGCAGGTCGGCCAGTTGGAGTCCCTCGCTGTTCACCCACTCGCTGAGCGACCATTCCGGCGGCTGTGTGTCGACCACTTCGGGCGGCGCGGCGCGAGGAGCGCGGACTGTGATCTCGATGGTGGGTGTGGACGATGACACGGAATCGGGTTCCCGGGAGCAGCCCGACACTGCGGCCAGAGCCACAAACAGCAGAACAGGTCTCATCCAGGTCTCCTATCGCCTAACGACGGGGTGACCCAGACCCCGCTTTGAGCGTCTGGGTTGTGGATCAACAAGAGGCTACAAAGGGCAGGCTCGCCACTCAAGTCCTCTTGTGCCTTCGTCACCCAGACATCCTAAGCGATGTCTGGTCCACCCCGCCGCTGAACCACTGTTCAAGAGTGGTCACTCATTCTGGCTGAATGAGCAACTGTCCATGAGCAATCTGCCAATGCTGCGGGGGCTGAGTGACATCGTCGCTATCCGAAGCGATAACATACAATCGAAACTCATATTCTCCGGGTGCCACATGGACCTTCCATTGCGAGGTCGGAGAGGCATTAATATACCCGATGTGGACATTTCGCATGGCATCCCAGTCCACACGATTATCGACCTTGGGGCGGAAATCGAAATCGAAGTGTTCGAAAGTCCACGTCGAGTATTGATCCGTCAACTGGGCGAGAACGGATACTTCCACAGTAGCACTCTTTTTGACCGTCGCTCTGCCTTTCAGGCACTCCTGGCGATCGATAGTGACAGCTACGGATTCCACAATTTCGGGATTCACCTCAGCGGGCATTCCTCCCTGGTAACCGGGGGTCTCGGGACGAGTCCAGTACCAGTACAGGCCTGCACTGATTGCGAGCAAGGTCAGTGAAGTCCAAATGGTCTTGTTCAACATGGTGATTCTCGCTGTCGGAGGAGTGTGTTTACCATTCGCCCACGGTTTCTCCGCCTTGTCGCGTCCCCAAGGCCCGCCACACTTTACGATCAATAGAATTCGATGTCGTTCTGACAGAGCCATCGGCAAAGGCCGTGTTGACTGAGCCAGAATGAAAACTCTTGGTTGTCACGGCAAAACCAATATATTGTAGACCAGAACCGTTGATACAGGAGTTACGATTGGGTGGTAAATTGTGTGTGTACCCAAGATAAAGGAACCAACCTGCAGCCGGTGGTAAGGCTCTGAATTCACACTCATCCGCAAATTCATCCACATTGGGTGTCGATGGCGTGCGTAACAGGCGCCGAGGCCATGACTCCACATGCGTCGTGGGTCCGACAGCCCGGGGAGCCCAATCGGGCAAAACCAGTCGCTCGGAGAACGCTGCGGTGGTACTCATGCCATCCGTCATTTCCGACGGTTGCCGGAAGTTAAAGGTTTCAAAGGCATTGGAAAACCCTGGCGCTACCATTCCGACTCCCGTATTGATGTCATAATTAGTCATGAAATGAAAAAGACGTGTGACCGCTGGATCGGACGGGCAGAAATAGAGGGGAGGGTAAAGCTCCGGAGGGAAAAGTTCCCCCTCCCCCCCCTCAACATAAGGCAACAACTGCGTCGCCCACAGCGTGTTGGGATAGACTTGAAAAGATGCCTCGTATTGTAATGCCCCGAGTATCACTTGCTTGATGTGAGAACGACACGTCGTGCGCCGACTCGATTCACGCACCGATTGCACAGCAGGCAGGAGCAACGCGAGCAGCAATCCCACAATTGCGATCGACACGAGCAATTCCGTGACGGTAAATCCGGCTCGGCATTTCTGCAGTCTGCGGTTCAGCATGGGAACCCTTCGCGGCTGAAGTTGTCCAAGACACGAAATCAAGGGGCAGGAGGAGCAGACACGTACCCTGAATGCGTTTTGACGGGACTTGGCCAAGTGTACGTAGTAAAGTCACCGTTCTTTTCACAGGGAGTAATCGACACCGCCCATGTGCCGCTTCCATGAAGGACAGGCCTCAGTGCAGGAGGTACGGACCAATTGCCCTCAGGGTCGATTGGAACCACAACAGTGTGCGTTACCAAAACGCCACCCGCCATGGGAACATTCCAGTTGTTGGAGATTTTCACGATGACGTGTGTGGCGGTGACCTGCACATTTCCGCCAACACCACCGGGTCCGCTGGGGACAGTTGTTGACAGGACGCAGACGCCACTCGGAGCCAACTCCGCACCATCCGCGAACCATTCCAGGTCATCCGGATCAAAAATTCTGACCGGCTGGTTGTACCCGCCCCCGCCCCCGCCAGAGCCGCCTCCGCCCCCGGATGTTTGACCGAACGCGGCGGTCGAGGCAGCAGACACTACGAGCAATACACAGAGTCTATGAGTGAAGGAGTGAAGGAGTGAAGGAGT
>JANOKO010001076.1:0-1268 GCA_031419335.1 Planctomycetota bacterium | reverse complement strand
GTGAGGAGTTTGTCACCCGACAAGGCGACCGACGAGTACCCTTCCCCCATCCCCGATACAGTCCACTTCAGTTCCGGCCCGCCCGACGGCCAGGACTTCAACAGTCCGGTCTCGGGAGATACATTGTCTCGATTCGGCCCGCCGTATTGGTGCCAGCCGGTATTGGCCGTGGCACCCGCTGACTTGGCTCCGCCGGTCCGAGGTGTGGCTCCCGCGACCGACTTGGCGACGATCTTCGTGACCTTGCCAGCTGTGGTGGTAGTCACGGTGACACGCTGTCCTTCGGCGAGGTCAGCCAGTGCGGCCTTCTTGCCATCGAGCGTGATATTCGTCTTCTCGTCGGTGGTGAACTCCTGCCCCTTCTTGGAGGCGGCGTCGACGGTGATCGATCCGGTGTCGGCGTCCACTGTGGCCAGAACGCCTGCCACACTCGCGGCGAGTGCGACCACTCCCCAGAAGAGTACGACCAGCAAACCAACAGCACCAATGATTCGTTGCCACATGATGAGAGTCCTTCCAATGGGGAAATCGCCACAGGGTAGGACGGGCCCATTGGCCCGTCCCCGATCAACTGACTGACTCCGTGCCACGCGACACGGGAAGGACGGGCCAAATGGGCCCGTCCTACGACAGACTACTCATGCCACCCGTGGGCATTCCGCACATCGATCATCGTCGACAGAATGTCGTTCCACGTCTGCGGATTGTTCATCACGGTGTTCGGGAACATGCAGCCGTCCCAGCAGATGTGCCGGTAGCGCATGTGCGGCGTGCCATCGGCCCCTTCACGCAGCCAGTAACCCGCCCGCTTGACGATGTCGAGCTTGCCGTTCGGGTCTTTGGCCTGGCAGTGGCGACCGGTCTTATCGTGGCTCCCCGAGCCGTGGACCGTGCCATCGTTCTGAGCGACGTGGAAGTCCATTGTCCAGGGCCGCAGCGTGTCCGTCAGCTTCATATAGGCTTCGTCGAAGGCCGCAGTGTCCTTCCAGTCGAACCCTTCCGGCAACAGCCGATGCTCGGGAGCGTTGTATCCCAACAGGTACAGCAGCGTGTGTGCCATGTCGGCCTGGAAGCCGAGCGTCTCCGGGCGGTCGACGCGCTCCAGCAGGTCGACCATCGTGATCCACGACTGCATCCCGCCCCAGCAGATCTCCCCTTCCGCAGCCAGTTTCTCGCCAAAGTCCTCGGCGATTTCACAGGCCATCCACAGCGTCTCGGCAATCTTGCGCTGGTTCCCAATCGGGTCCTTGAGAAAATCGGCAGGCCCG
>JANOKO010001075.1:0-3962 GCA_031419335.1 Planctomycetota bacterium | reverse complement strand
TGAACCCCCGGCTACTCTGGTACGGTATTGAACCGACCGTTGCAAAATCTCCGGAAGAGTGGACGGATCGATTAGAAGAACTTGCCGATCCTATCGTTCGGGAAAACATAGTACGTCGCGTCCTTGAAGTTTCGCAGGATGAATTGCTCACACGTCTCAATTGGGTGGTTCGTGCTTTGGCACGAACGAACGACGACGCCGTCCGCAAGGACATCCTCACCGGCATGTCGCAGGAATCGAAAGCCTCATTGATCGTCGGTGCGGCCACCTACATCGGCACCGAGGGGCAGGAACATTCCCAGCACTTCAACTCGGCGGTCCTGATCCAGCCGTCTGGCATTCGGGGGCGGTACGACAAGATCCACCGCGTCCCGTTTGGCGAGTATATCCCGCTCCGCGATCAACTGCCGTGGCTGATGTCGTTCACGCCGTATGCCGAAGGGTTCGGCCTGGATGCCGGGAATACGATCGGTGTCTTTCAGCACCAGAACTACCGGCTGGTCCCGTTGATCTGCTTCGAGGACACCGTCCCGCACCTGGTCCGCCATGCCGTCGAGGTCACTCGCTCCACGGACGCAGCCTCTCCCGGAGATGTCGACTGCCTCGTCAATCTCACCAATGATGGTTGGTTCCACGGATCGAGCGAGCATGACCAGCATCTGATCACTGCCAGCTTCCGCTGCATCGAAACTCGAGTCCCGATGGTTCGGGCCGTCAACACGGGGATTTCTGCGATCATTGATGGTAATGGTCAGATTCGCAACCCGGACGTTCTCATCGACCTCGACAAAATGAAAGCAAAAGTGCCTTATCAACGTGCGGCACTGATCGATCCCGCGACCGGAAAACTCCCCAAGCTGGCCACGTTCGTTCAAGTCGGCCACATTCCGCTCGACCCCCGAGAAAGCCTCTATGTCCGCTGGGGGGATTGGTTCGCGACGCTTTGCCTGGGGACCACACTGTTCGCGGTGCTGTATGGGGTCATCGTGGGCCGCATGGTGAGGCCGAGCGCCTCTCGTGTCGCCAACTGAACCCCTCGCGGCGCTGAATGAGATGTTGCGGCGAGCGGGGCGGATCGGCTGACCTCTGGTTTCTGTGGCGAATCTCAGAAGCACCATACGGCTCACTCCGGGCGCTCGACAGAAAGTCTCATTCCGCCCCGCGTCAAGAATCATTGTCCTTCGATAATTCGGTCGACTTCCCGACGGCAGATCGTGCCTCTGAGACGAGTGCTGGCCAGTTCATGCGGCAGTGCGGTGGCTCGTGAACACTTCCAGCCAAACATCGGGACCGCGACGGTCGATCGACGCGCCGTCCCAGCGATGGGCGCTGACCGACTGGAGGATCGCATCGGCGAGTTCGATCGCCTTCAATCCAGCGACTCCATCCACCAGCGGCGTCGAGCCAGCGCGGATGCATTCCAGGAAGCTGCGAAGTTCGAGTGTCAGAGCGTCGTCGGCCTCGATCGTGGGTGAGTCGGTCGGAAGAAACCGGGAGAACATTTCGGACTTCAATTTTGGGATGTCCGCACCAACCTGCCGACCGAGGTCGTAGGGCAATTGTCCCGCGAGCAAGTCCGGTCCGGCAGTGTAGGCCGACACGGTTCGTGTGTGCAAATCCGCAGTGACACAGCCGCTGGCCGACCAGACCTGCATCGTACGTGTCGCCGTCGGACAGACGCGATTCGCAGAGAGGTCGGCGATGCAGCCGTTGGCGAACCGGACACGGGCCTGTACGGCGTCCTCGTGCCCACCGACAAGGGAGACCCCAAAGGCTTCGACCGAGACAACGTCCGACTGGACCAGGTGCTGTGTCAGCTCGATGTCGTGGATCATCAGGTCATGCACGACACCGATGTCCGTGGAACGGAAAGCGTAGTTGCTGTACCGCTCCGCCCGGATGTATTTGGGAGCCCGAACTCGTTTGGCGAGGGCCTGGAACGCGGGGTTAAAGCGTTCGATGTGGCCCACCTGCAGCGGAGTGGAATGAGCCTGCGCAACGTCGACCATCGCCCGAGCATCGGCCATCGTGCTGGCCAAGGGCTTCTCGACCAGGATGGGAATTCCGCGACTCAGGAATTCGACCGCGACTTGACGGTGCATGAACGTCGGAACCACGATCGACGCTGCGTCGACGCGATCCAGGAGCGAGTAGAACTCCGGCATCCATGCACAGTGGCAGGACTCCGCAACAGCCCGCCCCTGCGTTTCGTTCGGTTCGGCGACCGCCACGAGTTCAACGTCCGGAAATGAGGCCAATATGCGGGCATGATGTCGCCCGAGTGCCCCGACACCCACGACTCCGAGCTTCAATCGATTCATGAAACATGACTCTGGGGTGGAAGATTGGCCTAGGCTGCTTTCGACTGCGTCGCAGCAGACTCTGGCCGAGCGAGATGCGGTACAGCTCCGCGATAGACCTCTCGACCGCGACCGACTTTTCCTTGCCTCTGAAAGTCGAGAAAGCGGAACAGACCGCCCAATTCGAATGGGATGTTGCCTGCGAGTTCCTCGCCCATCCGATTTCGTACTTCATCCAAAGGGCGGTGCTCGCGAATCAACAGCTTGTAGGCGCGCTTGATCGTGTCGATCGTGGCGGCACTGATCCCCGCACGCTGCATTCCCACCAGATTCAACGTCTTCACGCGGGCATCATCGTTGCCATCAAAGATCATGTATGGGGGTACGTCCACCACGACCTTGCTGCACCCTCCCACAAATGCCAGTGTCCCGACTGACCCGAAATGATGAATGGCTGAGTTCCCTGAGATGATGGCCTTGTCGTGGACATGCACATGACCGCCGAGCAGGACTCCATTCACAATCGTGGTATCGCAGTAGACGTGGCAATTGTGGGCCACATGACTGTTAGACATCAACAGGTTGCGATGATCGATCCGCGTCACACCGTCTTCTTTTTCGGCCCCACGATTGACTGTCACGCCTTCGCGAAACTGGTTGTCATCGCCAATGATGACCTGGGTGGGGATCCCTTCCACATAGGATTTGTCTTGAGGCTCCGCGCCAATGACACAATTCTGCCAAAAGCGGTTCCGTTGACCGATCGTGGTCCAGCCTGTCAGCGTGACATGGCTTTCGAGACGGCAGTGCGACCCGATCTGCACTTCGGGGCCAATATTGCAGAAGGGCCCGATGTAGACCTCGTCACCCAATTGAGCGCGAGGATCGACATAGGAGAGAGGCGAGATGTGAGTTGCCATACAGACGTCCTTGTCTGACAGGGCCGGGTGGGAGGGCGAGTGGCGTCGGCTGCCGACCCGCAGGTGTGGAATACGTTAAATCATCGGTTTCCGTCAACAGAATCCCTACGGGAACTTACGGATTCGGCTTCCCTCTCAGACGTGGGTATCCTCGATTCCCACGAGACCTCGGTTGTTTCAGGCAGTCTGTCGCCGGGGCTGATTGGCATTGAGCAGTCGTTCGACCATGCGATGGTTCAGGTGGTGGCCCGACTGGACGGCATGAAAGCTCCCCACCATTCGACCGCCACACAGCGCCAGATCTCCGATGCAATCGAGGATTTTATGGCGAGCACATTCGTCGGGTGCCCGCAACGAATTCTCCACAATGCCCTGGGAGCCAAAGACCAGCAGATTCTGCGATGTGGCCCGCAGCCCATATCCCCGGGCCTTGAGCAGTCCGACTTCAGATGCCAACACAAACGTGCGGGCAAAGGCGATCTCGCGCACAAACTCTTCCGGTGTGATCGTCGCTGTGAAGGACTGAGGGGGAATGACCGTGTCCCCGTAATCGAGCTCATAACGAATGATCCAACGATCGGAGTGGTGTGCCAGCAGGCTCCCTCGCTCTCCGCTGGTAGAGACCGTGATGTCATTGACGACCGGGCATTGGACCAGGGGGGCTGACTGTTCAGCGACTCCGGCGTAGAGCAATGCCTCGACGATCTCGATGGACGATCCATCTCCCACGGGCGGCTCGAGT
>JANOKO010001074.1:0-3129 GCA_031419335.1 Planctomycetota bacterium | reverse complement strand
GTTCTTTGTTCCACTCCATTTTACCCCTCTCGCCCTGGCGCCGGTCCCTCGTCGCGCCCCGCGACTTTGTGACGAGCAGCGATGGTGCAGTGGTCGCTTCATTCGATCGCCACTCCCCCGGTCAACCGTCGCACGACCAAGTGCTGCGTTCGTCCCTCGTCATCGACGAGTTCAAGCGCGGCATCCTGCGAGGTGCCATTGGCGTGGAACCAGAGCGGGTCGGACCAGTCGGCGGACTGAGACTTCACCGGGCCAAACTGCACGGTCTCTGGAAGTTGGTCCTCGATGAGAAGCGGCGGCTGACCCGACTCGATCGAGAACTCCGAACTCCCCAACCGATAGCGAAACGCCACGGGCTGCCCCTGGTCGATGGCTTGCAGGCGAGCCAGTCGCAGTTGGTCGAGCAACTGATCAGACGCCTCACGAATCGGACGTTCCCCTTGCCAGCGCTCGACCGCCGGGAGGGTGAGTGCTGCGATCAGGACCAGAATCGACAGCACCAGCAACAGTTCAATGACCGAGAATCCGCGCCCGCCGCCCCGGCGCTGGAGAGAGTCGGACGATGAGGCGGACCAGAGGTGCATCTTGGAATACTTCTGAGTGAGTGACGGTAGAACGGCACCCGAGTGGTCCGCCAACTTCCATTTGTGGGGTAGCTACGTTCGCCAGAACGTGGGCGGACGCCAAAAGACGAGCGCCGCAGCCAACAATCTGAAGTTGGTGGACCACTAGGTCCGTTCCGATCGGACTTGGAATCGTTCTTCCCGTGACAATTGAAGGGAGGAGGAATTTGGAACACTAATCTTCGCTAATCAACACTAATCCTGGGACAATTAGTGTCGATCAGTGGAGATTAGTGTTCCACCATTCTTCTGCATGGACACAGCTTCTATCGGTGCGGATGATCTACAGAACCAGATCATCATCCGTACCCGCCACCTGATCCTCCCCGGCTGAGGCAACATCGAACGAGTCGGCATTGACCCGACCTGGGACGGTGTACTGGAGCGGTGCCCCCCAGGCATCGAGCGGCTCCTGTTCCAGATACGGCCCTCGCCAGCGCGGGTCTTTGCGGCTCGGCGGTTTGAGGAGTACCTGCAACCCGTCCGTCGCCGACGGGTAGCCCCCCCCGTGGTCCATTGAGTACATGCGGATCGCCTGCTTGAGTCCATGCAGGCTCAGCTTGGTGGCGTCGATGTTGGCATATTTCTGGCGGCCCATGACTTTGGGAATCACCATGGCCATGATCAAGCCCATGATGGCCAGGACCAGCAGCACCTCCATCAGCGTGAACGCCCGGCGTTCTGAATGATGTGCAGACTTCATGGCGACACTTCCCTTTCGAATCACAACCCATTGCTCGCGAACACCGGCAACAGCAATGCCACGACCAGAAAGCCAATGACGACCGCCATCACCAGCATCAGGCACGGCTCCAACAGCTTCACCAGCGTGTCGATCTTCCCCTGCGTCTGCTGGTCGAGCCGGTCGGCCAGCTCTACGAGCAAGGTATCGAGCCGGTTGGCCGTCTCGCCCACGGCGATCATCTCCAGCAACTCGCGCGGGAATTGCCCGCTCGCTCGAAGCGGTGCGACCAGCGACTTGCCGGAGGACACGTTGTCTGCGGCCCGTTGAAAGGCTCGGGCCAACACGCGGTTGCCGGTGGCGTCCTTGGCGATGCGGAGTGACTTGAGCAGCGGCACTCCGTTCTTGAGCAGCGTGCCGAGTACACGGCAAAAACGGGACAAGGCCAGCGACCGCAGAATCGGTCCCAATCCGCGCACGGTCAGCTTGCGCTGGTCGAGCCACTCTTGCCCCAACTCGGACTTGAGCCAACGACGAACGGCGAGGACCACTCCGATCGCCAGGGCCAGCCACAGGATGCCGTATGTCCGTAGCGACTGACTCGCCCCGAGCAGCAGCGTCGTGGCCGTCGGCAACTCCCCGCGCTGACGCAGGCGGTCAAACAGCGGAGCGAACTTCGGCACGAAGAACGTCATCATCCCCGTGACCACGACCGTCCCGACCACCACCAGAAACAGCGGGTAGGTCAGCGCCCCCATCACGCGGCTGCGCAGCTCTTCCTGCCGCTGGGTCAGCCGGGCGATGCGGGTCAGCGACTCTTCGAGGAAGCCGCCCTCTTCCCCGGCATGCACCAGACTGACGATGAGATCGCTGAATGTTTCCGGATGGGCCTTCAAGGCGTCGGCCAATGTGCGACCGCTGGCAACCTGCTGGGAGATCGCTTGGAGCTGCTCTTTCTGGGTGGGGTCCGCGGCCTGGTCGCTGAGGATTTCGAGGGACTTGAGCAGGGGGACGCCCGCCTCTAGCAGATGGGAGAGTTGGTCGAACATCGTCCCGACCGCTGCTCGTGATACCTTCAGAGAGCGGCCCCCCGTGAGGCGCTGGCTGATTGACTGAGGCTTGGTCGACTCCTGCAACTGGATTGGAATGAGAGACTGTGCCGAGAGGAGCTGTAACACCTCGCGGCGCGAGGCGGCAACGAGGGTGCCCGATTCCATGTGGCCGGTGGGGCGGCGGGCGGAGTATTCGAATGATGGCATCGCGGCGTCCCCTTATTCCGATGAGCCAGCGAGGACGGGAACGGCTGCTTCTCGCTGCTCTTCATCATTGGCACAGACTCGCAGCACCTCTTCAATGCTGGTCTGGCCCGCGAGGACACGTTGCCAGCCCGATTGCCGTAGCGTGATGTGCCCTTGCGAGACAGCGTACGACTTCAGTTCATTGGCACTGGCCGAGCGGATGCACAACTGCCGGAGGCCGCTATCTGTGGGGAGCAGTTCGAAGATCGCGATGCGACCGGAATACCCGGTGTGGTGGCAGTCGCGGCAACCGACCGCTCGATAGACCTTCGTTCTGGCAATCGCCCATGCGTCGGGGATGTCCATGTTCTCGCTCGGGCTGAAGCCTAGGCTGCGATGAGCGGGGAAGTCCTCGGGGCGATCCGCTCCGGACGGCACGTAGGACTGTCGGCAGGTCGGGCAGAGTCGCCGTACGAGTCGTTGGGCGAGAACAGCCTCCAGCGTACTCGCGACCAGATACGGCTCGATTCCCATGTCAATCAGGCGGGTAAACGCCGAGGCCGCGTCGTTCGTGTGCAGCGTGCTG
>JANOKO010001073.1:0-7895 GCA_031419335.1 Planctomycetota bacterium | reverse complement strand
TCTTCTCGTTGAACTCATTCCAATCGAGAATCCGCAGCTCCGGAGCCCGCTCGGTGGCGGTCTGGCGGAGGAATTCTTTGAATCCGGTGGGTTTGCCCATGATGAGAGTTTTCAGTCGTCTGTGGTCAGTGGTCAGTGTGTGAGTAGGTGATCGGTGAACGATGGAGGAATCAGCGGACGATGCGTTCGTGTTCCAGTTTGGGGTAGTGGCCGAAGTTGGCGAGCAACCTCACCTTGAGGCCGGTGGCCTTGAGGTAGTTGTGGAGTTGGGCTCGGCAGGCGTCGGATAGAAAGCTAGCGGCTTTAAGTTCGACGATGACGAGTCCGAAACAGATGAAGTCGGGTTCGAAATGACCTTCCAGTGGTTGGTCCTTGTAGTTCAGCTTGACTTCAGACTTCGAAGTGAATGGGATTCCTTGTTCAGTGAGTTCGAGGATCAGGCAGTTGTGGTAAACCGATTCGAGGAACCCGCAGCCCATTTGGCGATAGACCTCGAAGCAAGCTCCGAGAATCCGGTAAGTCTCCTCTTCGCAGATCAGGGCCATGCTGTGCTCTCTCTGTGAGGGGCGAGGGGATGAGGAATCAGAACCACGGAATACACGGAATACACGGAAGGGAAGAGATTGGAAGTCGGTTCTGGGAAAGACGCGGAAGAGTGATTGGAAAGATGATCGATGGCAGGGATCACTCATCAGTCCGAATCACTTCCTCCATTCTTATTCCGTGTGTTCCGTGTATTCCGTGGTTCTGATTCCTCTTCCCCTCCGTGGTGTATGCCCACTCAACGCTGGGCGGCCACCGGAGTTTGCTCTCCCGCCGCCAACGCAGCCGCCTCGGCCTGGAGTTCCTTCAGGGCTCGCTTGTAGTCGCGCGGCATGACCTTCACGAACTTCTTCAGGCTCGACTCCCAGTGGTCGAGCATCCGGGCGGCCACGGTCGAGCCGGTGAACACTTGGTGACGCGTGAGCAGCTCGCGGAGTTCGACGACATCCTCTTCTTCGTCGAGCGAATCGAGGTCGACCAGTTCCGGGTTGCAGTTGGCTTTGAACTCCTTGAAATCGGGAGCGTAGACATAGGCCACGCCACCCGACATCCCAGCTGCGAAGTTGCGACCGGTCGGGCCGAGAATCGCCACGCGACCGCCGGTCATGTACTCCAGTCCGTGGTCGCCGCAGCCTTCGACGACGGCTGAGGCTCCCGAGTTGCGGACGCAGAAGCGTTCGGCGGCGCGGCCTCGGAAGTAGGCTTCTCCGCTGGTCGCACCGTAGAGGGCGACGTTGCCAATGAGGATCTGCTCCTCGGGATTGAACGTCACGTCATCGGGCGGGTAGACGATCAGCTTGCCGCCGGAGAGGCCCTTGCCGCAGAAGTCGTTGGCGTCGCCGATGACCTCGATCGTCACACCCTTCACGGCCCAGGCAGCCACCGACTGGCCCGCCGAGCCGCGAGCGCGGATGCGGATCGTGTCTTCGGGGAGGGCTTGCGGCCCCCACTTCTTCGAGACCTCGTGGCTCAATGTGGTGCCGAACGCGCGGTCGATGTTCTGGATGTTGACATCCAGCACGATCTTCTCGGCCCGGTCGATTGACTCGCGGCACTGCGGAATGAGTAAGGTCTGGTCGAGCGTCTCTTCCAGTCCGTGTTTCTGGCCGACTTGCTTGTAGGTGCCGACGTTCGCATGAGGCTTGCGGGCCAGCGTGAGGATCGGAGACAGGTCGAGGTGCTTGGCCTTCCAGTGCGCGACCGTGGGGTTGAGTTCCATGCAGTCGACGCGGCCCACCATCTTGTCGATCGACTTGAACCCGAGTTCCGCCATGATCTGTCGCGCGTCCTCAGCCACCATGAACAGGTAGTTGATGACGTGTTCCGGCTGGCCCGTGAACTTGGCCCGCAGTTCGGGGTCTTGCGTCGCGATGCCGACCGGGCAGGTGTTGAGGTGACACTTCCGCATCATGATGCACCCCAGGGTGATCAGCGGAGCGGTCGCGAACCCGAACTCCTCGGCACCGAGCATCGCGGCCATGACGACATCGCGACCGGTCTTGAGCTGGCCGTCCGTTTCGAGGCGGACGCGGCTGCGGAGGTCGTTCATGACGAGGGTCTGGTGCGTCTCGGCGATGCCGAGTTCCCACGGCAGACCGGCGTGCTTGATGCTGGTCAGCGGGCTGGCCCCGGTCCCGCCGGAGTCGCCGGAGATCAGGATCTTGTCGGCATGTCCCTTGGCCACCCCAGCTGCGACCGTGCCGACGCCGACCTCAGAGACGAGCTTGACGCTGACGTTGGCCTTGGGGTTGGTGTTCTTGAGGTCGAAGATCAACTGGGCGAGATCTTCGATGGAGTAGATGTCGTGGTGCGGCGGCGGGCTGATGAGGCCCACGCCGGGTGTCGACAGGCGGGTGGCGGCGATGATCTTGTCGACCTTGTGGCCGGGAAGTTCGCCGCCTTCACCGGGCTTGGCCCCCTGCGAAATCTTGATCTGCAACTCGTCCGCGTTGGTCAAGTACCACGACGTGACGCCGAACCGCCCGCTGGCCACCTGCTTGATGGCCGACCGCTTCGAGTACAGGTTCTGGTCCGAATCGCCGTTGAGGTTCCAGCGTCCAATCGTCTGTTGCAATTGCTCGTGGCGCGGCTCTTCGTACTG
This sequence comes from Planctomycetota bacterium, assembly GCA_031419335.1. Lineage (GTDB taxonomy): Bacteria > Planctomycetota > Planctomycetia > Planctomycetales > Planctomycetaceae > TH-plancto1. The sequence continues at coordinate 5,251 of JANOKO010001073.1, read as the reverse complement.
AAAGGGGCTGAACCGTTCGGGGTCTTCGCCGCCCTCGCCGGTGTTGCTTTTCCCCTGGAGGACGTTCATGGCGATGGCCACGGTCTCATGGGCCTCCGCCGAGATTGAGCCGTAGCTCATGGCCCCGGTGCAGAACCGCTTGACGATGTGTTGGGCCGATTCGACTTGCTCCAACGGAATGGCCGTCGCGGGCTTGAACGTCAGCAAGCCGCGCAGCGTCCCCTCCTTGTGCGCGTGGTCATTGACCAGCTTGGCAAAGCGGGTGTAGGCGGTCTTGTCGCCGGTGCGGGCGGCGTTCTGCAGCTCGGCGATCGTGAACGGGTTCCAGTGGTGGCGTTCGCCGTTGTACCGCCAGTGGACGTTGCCGTAGTTTGGCAGCACGGGCAGGCGTTCCTGCTCGGTGCGACTCGGGTAGCCGACCTCGTGACGGCGAATGGTTTCTTCGCCGATGAGGTCGAAGCCGATTCCCTTGATGCGGCTGGCGGTGCCTCGGAAGCAGACGTTGACGACTTCGTCCGAGATGCCGAGGGCTTCGAAGATCTGGGCTCCCTTGTAGCTGGCGAGAGTGGAGATCCCCATCTTGCCCATGACCTTGAGCATGCCCTTCTTGATCGCCTCGCGGTAAGTGGCAACGATCGTCTGCTCGTCGAAACCGGCCTTCAGTTCGCCGTGGTGCTTGGCGTCGCGGATGGCTTCGAAGGCGAGGTACGGATTGACCGCATCGGCCCCGTATCCGGCGAGCAGGCAGAACTGATGCACATCGCGAGCCTCAGCGGTCTCAATCACGATGCCCAGGCGGGTCCGCAGCTCCTTCCCCACGAGGTGGTGATGCACGGCTCCGCAAGCCATCAGCGAGGGAATGCCGACGCGGCCATCGCAGGCGGCGCGGTCGCTCAGCACGATCAACTCGTACCCGTCAGCGATAGCCTGTTCGGCTTCGCGGCAGATGCGCTCTATGGCGGGGCGGAGTCCCTGCGGCCCTTCGGAGCGGGCCCAGGTCATGTCGATCGTGCGCGTCTTCCAGCCGCGATAGCCGTCCAGGGCCTTGATCGCGCTGGTCTCCTCATCGGTCAGAATCGGGTGCGGCACGCGCAGCCGGTGGGCGTGCTGCTCGGTGGTGTCGAGAAGGTTGGCCTCGGGACCGATGAAGCACTCCAGCGACATGATGACCTCTTCGCGGATCGAATCGATCGCGGGGTTGGTCACCTGGGCGAAGAGCTGCTTGAAGTAATCGGACAGCATCCGCGGCTGATCGGAGAGGCAGGCCAGCGCGGTGTCGTCGCCCATCGAGTTGATGGGATCCTTCTTCGAGTTCAGCATCGGGATCAGCATGAACTGCATCGTCTCGGTGCTGTAGCCGAAGGCTTGCATGGCGCTCAGGAGGGCCTCGCCGCGAATGTGCCCCGGCGTGGACCCGGCGGGCAACTCACTGAGTTCGAGCTTCTGCTTCGCGACCCATTCGCCATAGGGACGGCGCTGGCAGATGTCGGCCTTGAGCTCATCGTCCCCGATGATGCGGCCCTTTTCGAAGTCGACGAGGAACATCTTGCCGGGTTGCAGGCGGCCCTTGAGCTTGACGTTCTTCGGATCGATGGCAAGGACGCCGACCTCGCTGGCCATGATGACGCGGTCATCGTGCGTCACGTAGTAGCGGCTGGGGCGCAGGCCGTTGCGGTCGAGGACCGCACCGATGTACTTGCCATCGCTGAACGAGATCGACGCCGGTCCGTCCCACGGTTCCTGGAGGGCCGAGTGGAACTCGTAGAACGATTTTTTGTACGGAGGCATGTCGTGATGCTCTTGCCACGCCTCCGGAATCATCATCATGACGGCTTCAGGGAGTGAGCGCCCCGAGAGGTGCAGCAGTTCCATCGCATTATCAAAGTTTCCCGAGTCGGAGCAGTGCGGCTCGATGATCGGGAACAGCTTCGGGAGGTCGTCGCCGAACAGCGGTGAACTCATGACGCCTTGGCGGGCGTTCATCCAGTTGGCGTTCCCCTTGACCGTGTTGATTTCGCCGTTGTGCGACATGAACCGCTGCGGGTGAGCGCGGTCCCAGCTGGGGAACGTGTTGGTCGAGAAGCGGCTGTGAACCATGGCGAAGTGGGACTTGTAGTCGGGATCGCGGAGGTCGGCGAAGTAGGGCACTACCTGGGCGGGGGTGAGCATGCCCTTGTAGACGAGAATGCGAGTGGAGAGCGTGCAGCAGTAGAAGGCGAGCGCCTCGGGGTGGGCCGACTCGCGGATCTTGTGCGAGGCGACCTTGCGGATCACAAAGAGCTGGCGCTCGAACGCGGCGTTGTCGATCCCCAGAGCGGCTCCGACGAAGAGCATCTCCATCCACGGCTCGGCCGCGATGGCGGACGGCCCGATGTCGGCTCTGGTCGCATCCTGCGGGACGTTCCGCCAGCCGATCAGCGTCTGGCCTTGCTGGGTAATGATGGCGTTGACCTTGGCCTTGAACTCATCGTGGTAGGCCGGGTTCTTGGGCAGGAACACGACACCGGCGGCATAGAGGCCCTTCGGGGGCAACTCGGCACCGAGTTCGCGGCGAGCCACCTTGCGGAGGAACTCGTCCGGCAAAGCGGTCATGATTCCGGCCCCGTCGCCGGTGTTCTCCTCGCAGCCGCACGCCCCGCGATGGGTCATGTGGACCAGGATGCGGGCCGCGTCATCGACGATCTGCCGCGAGGCAGTGCCCTTGATATGCGCGACGAATCCGACCCCGCACGAATCGTGCTCGGTCTCGGCGGAATAGAGTCCGTGGGACTGCGGGAGTCCACTAGCGGTCAGTTCGATTTCGTGGCGTTGCATCGCAATCTCGACTTCGATGATCTGCCTCTGCGGAGGGTCGAGCGAACCGGTCGTTCGCTCGATATTCCCAGAGGCCAAACGGGGGGGGAGAGGTGGTGCCGGAGACGTTCTCCGGAGGGCGTCGTGCCCGATGGAACACCCGCCAGCCTGGCGGGGGAAAGCGGTGTTTCAAGCGATTAGTGGGAAGAGGCGGCGATCAAGTGGCACCCGCTACCAAATGCGGGGCCGAAGCCGGGGCCGCTTCCGCCTGAGCATCGAGCAACAGGTCTCGAAACTTCGACACAGCCGCCGTCGGCGGTCGCCCCCGTTTTCTGATGATCCCCAGCGGGCGGGTCAGGGGGGCCTTGGCGATCGGGATCGCTTTGAGGAGTCCGAACTCGACCTCGCGGCGGACGCTGTCGAGCGGCAAGATCGACAGCCCGGCCCCGATCTCGACGGCCCGTTTGATGTTCTCGATATTGTCGAATTGGTGGACGAGTTTGACCTCGACATCGGCGTCGAGCAGAGCCCGGTCGATCTCGTCGCGAATGGTGAGGTCCGGCGTAAAACCGACAAACGGCTGGTCCCGCAGCTCAGTCAATTCGACTCTCGACCGACTCGCCAGCGGATGGCCGGGGGCGACCACGACCCCCATCTCCTGCTGCAACCAGTCGTGGCATTCCAGATCGCTGCGAGTCCGGGGGTACGACACGATCCCGAGATCGGCATTGTCCCGCCGCACCTGAGCATAGACATCGTCCGGGTGCAGGTACTCCAACTGCACTTTCACATCCGGGTAGAGCAACTCGAACTTCTCGACGTAAGCCTGCATCTGGAGCAGACCGACCGAGTAGATCGAGGCCACCCGCACCCGCCCCACAATCCGGCCATGCCGCAACTGCCGGACTTCGTCCTCGATGGCCTGGTACTCATCGCACAGCTTGCGACACCCGTCGTAAAACAACTGCCCGCATGCGGTTAGCTCCAACGGCCGCTTCGCCCGATCAATCAGCAACTCCCCCAGCCGCTCTTCCAACTGAGCCACCGCCTGACTGATGGCCGGCTGCGACATTCCCCGTGCCTCCGCAGCCTTGGAAAAGCTGCGGTGCGAAGCGACATCCAGGAAAATCTGAAGACTGCGAGACAACACGGAAGTATAAGCCGCCTGAATACTGGGCAGTGGTGCTGCATAAGTGTATTGCCCGCCCTATTCCGTGGTCAAGTAATGCGGCGTGTTCGCGGCGGGATGTTGTCAGTGGGACGCCAAATACAATGTGTATCATGGCTTGAGGGGACCGGGGATGCGGTCTCCGCTCGATAATCCGGGGCCGCCGGACGACTGATCTCAGAGCAGTTCACACAACGAGTGATTTCGCGGATTCCCTTGATCCGCTGAAGTGACACTTGCGTTCTGAATGGAGAAGTCACACGGCTATTCGGAGAGCCCTCGTCATGTCGCCTTTGGTCCAACTGATTCTCGGAATCCTTTCCAGCCTCATTTTCGCTTGGCTCTTGCTCAAGAACACAACACCCCCGGAAGCTCGAGTCACGTCTCAAGATGACCTGATAAATCCTCTGAACACGTACCAAATCGGGTATCTGGTCGGAATGAGTGGCGGCACCGTGGGAGATGCTTCTGTGGTGCGTTACGCGCTGGAACGATTTGAGCAGACCCACGGCTACCACCCGACTCTGCGCGATGCGGCACTGGTGGTGGGGTTGATGCGGGGCGAAAGGTAGCAAGAGGCCGTGCCGGGTCAAGGAGTTGCGTCGTGGAATGATCACGATCCTTGAGACTTCGGAGACTGAGCAAAACTTCCGTTACACTTGGTGGGTGGTGGCGGTATTGACTACAGCCATGACCTCGATCCCGTGAAGTGCCTTGTTGAGAAGGATGTTCCTGTGTCCCACACCGTTCGTTCTGCCGAAACCAGCTTACAACTCTCGGTAGAAGTCTTTTTTGACGGGGGGTGTCCCCTGTGCGTGCGCGAGATTGACATGCTCCGCCGTTGGGATCGCCCGCAGCGGATTCGATTTACCGATATCGATGCGGCGGAATTTTCGGCGGAAGCGTTGGGAAAAACCTACGAGGACTTGATGGCCCGCATCCAGGGACGGCTGCCCGATGGCACCTGGATCGAGGGCGTCGAGGTGTTCCGGCGGCTCTACACTGCGGTGGGATTCGGGCCGGTCGTGTGGGTGACCCGGTGGCCAGGGATCTCTCACCTGATGAACCTCGGTTACACACTCTTCGCGAGAAACCGTTTGCGATTCACGGGGCGGTGCTTGGGGAAATCATGTGCCATTCCTCGCCCGCGTTGAAGGTGTGCCACATACTCGGGCGGGGTCAACTTTCACCACGAACAGCTTTCACTCCCCTTCGTTTCCTTTGCTTGCTTCTGTTCCAATCCTCTCCCGCTTTGTCCTCTTTGACGGAAGCAGACCGCAGAAGTGTATC
>JANOKO010001072.1:0-1257 GCA_031419335.1 Planctomycetota bacterium | reverse complement strand
TCTTCATCGTGAATCCCTCGGGCGACCCCGAGAAGCAGGACGAGGAGCAAGTCTTTATCAATCCGCTCATCTCCTCGCGTCGAGGCTCCAGCGTTCACGAGGAAGGCTGCTTGAGCCTGCCAAAAATCTATAGCGATGTGGAGCGCCCCGCTGAAATTACGATCGACGCCTTCGACCTGAATGGCCAGAGCCAGAAGCGCAAGATCAAAGGATTCCTGTCCCGCGTGATTCAGCACGAATACGACCACATCGAAGGCTTCATTTTCACCGATCGCATCGATGAAGATCAGCACGATGCGATCTACCAGGACATCCTGCTCATTGCCGAGCAGTTTCGCGAACAGCAGTCCGCCGGGCTCTACCCCAATGACGAAGCCATCCTCGCGGGCTGCCAAGACATGGCAAAGTCCGGGCGCGTCCCCGCCGAATTCGCCACGGCGTAGAACGATGCGGACTCGTATCCAGCCAGCGGGCTTGCCACAAGTGTCACAGTTCGGAAAGGTGTCCACCACCGATTCGGAGGACCGGAGTGTTCTGGCCTCGGCCTCCGCGTTTTGGTTTTCGTGCTTTCATGGAGCAACTCAATGCTGACCTTCCTCCAAACCGCCCAAGACGCGGCCCGACTCGGCGGACGCATCCTCCAACAGTGGCAATCCAAGTTCACAGCTCGCGAGAAGAGCCCCGCGAACCTCGTGACCGAAGCTGACTTCGCCTCGCAGGAGGCGATCTTTGAATTCATCCACACCCGCTACCCTGACCACAAATTCCTCGGCGAAGAGGGGCTCGACAAACAGACCGGCACAAGCGAGTACCGCTGGGTCATCGACCCGCTCGATGGCACTGGCAACTATGTCCACGGCTTTCCGTATTACTGTGTCTCGATCGGTCTGGAGTGTCGCGGTGTACTAATCGTCGGGGTCATCTACGACCCCACCCGCGATGAGATGTTCTCGGCCATGAAGGGCTCGGGAGCGTTCCTGAATGGGCAGCGGCTACGTTGTTCGGTGGTCAACACGCTGTCTGAGGCGATGTGCATCGCCAGCCTGCCTGTGAAAACCACCTCCGCCAGCCCCGCGATCGCTCGGTTTCTGAAGGTCATTACGCAGGCCCAATCAGTCCAGCGGACCGGTTCCGCAGCTCTCAATCTGTGCTATGTCACCTGTGGTCGCATCGACGCCTTCTGGTCAACGAACCTGATGCCGTGGGATATGGCTGCCGGAGTGTTGCTTGTTACTGAAGCGGGCGGTCGAATCACTA
>JANOKO010001071.1:0-1624 GCA_031419335.1 Planctomycetota bacterium | reverse complement strand
ACGCCGGTGTCTGGACAGCCATTTCGACCCGCAAGGGAAATGAGACGATTGGTGATTTCTAATGGGGCATTGCCAGAGACATCCACACCCGTCCACATCCGACATCAGGATTTCCCATGAGTAATAGGTTTTTCCTGGGCGCTGTTCTTTGCGTTTCCTTACTCGGCCTTTTGATCTATCTCGCGGGAGGTGAAGAGAAGACGATTCCCACTCCCATCGTAGCTGCGTCTAACCTGCCCTTCGAGTTGACGTTGACCGTCAACGAACAAGAGACAGTGGATCTGACCACCGTGGTTGAAGTTACAGCCGGGAAACCGATTCTAGTGTTCGGAACACTGCGAACGAAACCTGGAGTAGCCTTCGCCACGTCCTGGGAGAAGGGAGCAAGCTGTTTTGAGGGCGTCACACTAGCGCCACTGCCTGATCCCCGAGTGAATTATGTTCCATCGCCCTTTCGCTCGCCACTAAAGTCACCACCTCCGGACAAACCAGAACACCTGCATGTCATGCTCATGGCAGTGGTTTTCCCTTTTGGAACTGAGCCGAAGAATGCCCGTCACTCAGAATTTGGACTGGTCGGTGAGTACGTCGATCCCGGTCGCAAATTGCTGACGTTTTCGGGAGGCTTGGTTTGCCCATCGCGTCCAGGAAAATATACACTCCGTCTCATGACAGCATATAAGCATGAGCGCGAATTTCGTAAGAATGATGATCGCTGGCGGTGTGGAGAATATCGGCCAATCCGGGAGATCACGATCATCAGCACGAAAGCTGCGGAGTGATTTCTTTCGGCAAGGTGGCCCAGACGTTGCTTTGAATGTCTGGGTGACACAGGAACCCGCGGGATTGAATGGTGAACGTGTCCTCCGTAGCCTCTTGTTGTTCCATAACCCAGACGCTTAAAGCTGCATCCGGACTACCTCGCGTTGTCGCGATCCCACTTTTCCCGGTCTCTCACGTCCTCGCCACGTGCCCTTTGTTATCGCTCGGCTTCTTCCGCTCCTGCAGCGAAGGCATACCAAAGGCCTCCTCCACCTTCTCCGCGGCATGGGCGAGTTTCGCAAGGAGGCGAATCTGTAAGCCCATCAGGCGTTCCGCCGAGAACTGTGCGGCCCCCAGCCGGCCGATCAATTCTCGTGCGTCCTGGATCTCGGGCAGACTCACGGATCATGGCCGTCACAATCCCGACTTCCGGGCTAGCAAGCCGCCAGCAACTGGAATGGATCAGCCAGCATGTTGCACAGGGCGGTCACGAAGCGGGCGGCGTCGGCGCCGTTGATGACGCGATGGTCGTAGGAGAGCGAGATCGGCAGCATCATCCGCTCGACGACCTTTCCGTCTTCCAGCTTGAGTTCCATTTGCGACCGGCACATCCCCAGGATGCAGACCTCGGGGTAGTTCACGATCGGGGTGAAGGCGATCCCGCCCAGACCGCCGAGGTTCGTCACCGTGCAGGTCGCTCCCTGCATCGAGTCAATCGACAGCTTCCGCTCGCGCGCCTTGCCCGCCAAGTCGGTCAGCTCGCCCGCGATGGCCAGAATGCTCTTCTTATCGCAGTCGCGCACGACGGGAACAACGAGGCCGTTCGGCGTATCGACCGCGCAGCCGATGTTGTAGTACTTCT
>JANOKO010001070.1:0-4142 GCA_031419335.1 Planctomycetota bacterium | reverse complement strand
CCTTCGCGTGATTTTTGGACGGGCTGAACGCAACACCTATTCACGTGTTGCGGGATTCACGGTCATAGAGCTTCTGGTTTCGATTTCGATTCTGTCGTTACTGGTCGCGTTGCTGTTACCAGCCGTTCAAAGTACACGCGAAGCAGCCCGGCGTGCGCAGTGCCAATCTCAGCTCAAGCAGTTTGGACTGGCAATTCATCAGTACGAGTCAGCCTATCGTTGCGTACCGCATCATTCTCTGGTGGAAGCGAATGCGTCGGCATTCGTCTCGATGTTGCCTTATCTGGAACAAGGAGCGCTGCTGGAAAAATTCAATCAAATCCCACTGCGGAGGGGGATCCAGCTCCATCGGCCAGCAATCTATACCTGTCCCTCCGATCCGGATGGTTCTGCTTGGCCGGTTCGCACGAGCTATGTCGCCAATCGTGGGCACAGCTTTCTGAGATTCAAAACTGGTAACGGGGTTTTTGTGAATCGCTCTCGGTCGGTGAAATTCTCGGAGATCACGGACGGACTGTCCTCCACAGCGGCGATCAGTGAATGCATAGGACCGAGTTCCTGGAAATCGGTCCTCTACGAGACTCCGATCCGTTATACAGAACCTGGCCAGCTCGAAACTCTGATCGTCGCCTGCCGCAAGACCGCCGCATCACGTCCCTCAAGTCTGATGCGCGTGGGTGCGAGTTGGTCGCAAGTTGAAGGATGTATCTACGACCACACGCTGTATCCCAACGATGTCAGCTGCAGTAATAACAAAAACGATCAACAGGGATTGTTGTCAGCCGGGAGCTTCCACCCAGGAGGTGTGCATCTTCTGCTGATGGATGGTCACGTGCGTTTCGTGTCGTCCGCGATTGAGCTGGATGTCTGGCGAAGCCTCGGTGATCGCAATGGCGGGCAAAGCGTGCAAGTGTTCTAGCTGCGGGGATGAACCCACGGTGGGTCCTTTCCTTACGCAGCTTTCATGACAAGGGGAAGTGACATGAATCGCATGATTTGGATGGTCGTGGGAGTGTTGATGCTCTCGTCGTCGGCGTTCGCAGCCTGGACTATTTTTAGTCCGGAGGATGAGTCGTCAATCATGGAACTTGACACAATCGTTGCTTCGGGAGTCGCAGATGTGAATTGCCAAGGTCTAGTCTCAGTTCAGAAGTACGGAGGATTGCCTGATGTTTTGGCAGCACAGGGCTTCAACACGACCGAAGAGACGGCTTGGAATGTCGACCTGTCTCCACCAACCGGTGGGTGGGGAGACAACGGGGATGTTGTACGGGTGAAACTGTATGAGGTGGAAGGAGAAAGTCATTACTACCATGAAGAAAGAGGCTTGAATGTCCAAGCTGCCGAGTGACGGTATTGAGCTGTCTCATCATTCACTGAGTTCTTCCTTGCTCGCGCACGATCGATGTGTCATCACGTCTGAAGTGCGAGAGGGAGGTTTCGTCGATTACGGTCAAGAAGTCCACCGTCCTTGGAATACCTACATGACGCATGACGATTTCCGCAGCGAACGGCGTTCAATTCCTCGGCTCCTGGGATGCGGTTCCGTTTACGTATTGATCGCCCTTTCTGGTTGTTCGCGGCCTCCCAATGAAGAGTTAAGTCCACTACCGCCTTCCGTCACCGCGCATGCATCCTCAGACGCCCCCGCTCCGAAACCAGTTCCCAAACGCTACCCTCCGCCAGTTCTAGTCGACCAATCGATTGGTGTGGTTGTGGATGACAAATCAGTCTCCACTTTGTGCCGACGTGCTATGACGGAACAGATTCGATATGAATGCCGCATCCCGGAACAGACAGTCCCGGAGAATGTCGGCTTCCCGGCGAAGGCCGATCAAGTGATCATCTGCCTGGGACGCGTGAATGACCAAGGGTATTATGTCTCCGTCAGCACCGCACGCTCGAAACTTCAAAGAACACCACGGGGCACCTATCAAGCGGGTGTGCAGTTGAAAATCCCCCCCAAGCCTACGAACCGCCCTCCCGCAACAACCGGATGGACACTTCGAGTGAAAGCCTTGCGGGCCAAGTCAGGTCTCGGCCTCGTCTTCGAACAACCGGTTTCACTGGAATGATTGCCAATTCATTCTCAAGCTTCGCGGGGTGGCCCAGACATCGCTTTGGATGTCTGGGTGACGAAGGAACAAGAGGGATTTGCAGGTGATCGCGTCCCCTGTAACCTCTTGTTGCTCTTCAACCCAGACGCTCAAAGCAGCGTCCGGGCCACCCCGCCACGTACGACATGACCGTCAACGGACTGATCACGACCTATTGGAACGATGAAGCGGCTTCCGATGCGACGAAGACCGCGTCGATCAACGCGGCGGGCGTTGCGTGGGGCGACTCGATGGCTTCGGCTTGGACTGCTTACGACAACGCGGCTGCCGCAGCTGCGGCCCAACAGACGCTCGACGATGCGCAGTCGGCGAATGATGCTTGGCATGACATTCATGCGGCGTACACCGTGAAGCTCAATGCGGACGCCGCTGCGGGAAATACTTATACGCAGGCGGCGATCGATGCGGAGTCGGCGTTTTATACGACGGTCGTGCCGGAGTGGGTGACTTACTCGGACGCGATGACCGATGCGGGCACGGCTCATTCGATGGCGGGGAACAACGCTTATGCGGCTGCCGTCGGTCGCTGGGCCAGCGCCGAGGGCGGCCCGTTCTCAGCCTTCACAGCTGCGATCGAAGCGGCGGAAGCAGCTCACGATAATGCGATGGTGGAAGCCTACGGCGTGCGGTTCAAGGACATCCACGCAGCTGAGGCGGCGTGGACGCTGTCGGAAGTCGGGGCATGGGCGACCTACGCCGGCGAAGTCAGCGACCACGGCGTCGCCTGGATGGCCGAGGCGGCTCCGGCATGGGAGGACTATCAAAACGCCGAGGCCGATGCGGGCTTGGCATATACCCAAGGTGCGGTCCCACTCGGCGTCGCACTGACGGCGGACTTGGCGAGTCACTTCGAAGCCTGGGTCAGCGACATCCTCTCGGCGGAACAGACATACGGGAATACGCTGGCCGCGAATAATGTGGCTTGGGTCGCGAGTGCGACGGGTGCCACGGAGAGTTGGGCCAATGATACGCTCGTGAACTGGACGACAGAAGTTCATTCGGGTACTGAGGTGGAAGTTCTACTGGCAGGGGTGATCAGCGAATCGTTTATCAACTGGGCGGGAACGGTCGCAGGGCAATTGACTGGAGTTCCGTATACACCAGTGATAACTACCAACCCTTTGCTGACGCAGTCAACTGGCACCAGTAATGGTGCAACAGCATATGGAGCACAAGAAGGAGGAACAGGCGGAGGAGGAGGTTGGGATTCGATTGTAAATAGCTTGGGGTCGATGAATAACACGATGGCGAGCCTGATGCTCACAGCGACTGGTTACGATGAAGAGGCCGCTGAGATGATGGTGCAGGCCTACGATCGTAGCGCGATCGGACAAGCCGACAGGGCCGCCGCTAGTGGTCAGCGAGGAGGCAGAGGAACGCAAGTTGCCACGTATGTGGCAGCTGGGACAGCCGTCGCCGCGACTGCGGCAGCTACATCGCTACTCACAATAGAAGCTGGTGCTCAAAGTGGAGTGTACAATCTCACGACTCATGCAACCAAACGGATGGCGGAGCGAACAATCGCCAATGCATCAGTCCGCTGGGGGTTGCAAGTTGGATCTCGTGTGATGAATTACGAAAGAGGTGCTGGTCTTGTGAGAAACGTCGTGAATTTCTTGACAACTTCCAAGCATTTGGCTCCAGCGGTCAAAAATGGTGTGGCTGGTACTCTTGCAATCGTTCGAAATCTTTGGAACAACAACATCATTACTACATGGATCACGAGATGAGAGACACGATCGCTGTGCATCAAACAGACACTCATCGTTTGACGGTATACCGTCGAGATGATGGCACTTTTGGTTTTTATGAAGACATGCGATATACGCATGAAGATGGAATCCCCTGTTGGATTCCTCTCAGTCATACATCGGAGACGTATTGTGACACTCTGGAAACCGTCTATCGAGAAGCCTTGGGGAGAGTGCCTTGGTTAGCAAGTGTATTCGATTCTGAGGCGGGGTGGCCCAGACATCGCTTTGGATGTCTGGGTGACGAAGGAACAAGAGGGATTGAAGGGCGAGC
>JANOKO010001069.1:0-4145 GCA_031419335.1 Planctomycetota bacterium | reverse complement strand
CGGACCCCGGCAGCAATCTGGTTCCTTTGAAATTCTTGACGGATGGTCGAACCAATACGGTCATAGCTATCGGGGGTGGCGACGCGCTGCGGATCGTGGAAGCCGTGCTGCTGCGGCTGGATGACAGCGATGCCAGGAATCGCAAGACTGAGGTAGTGAAACTGCGAAATAATCCCGCCGCCGACATCGCCGCCGCGATTAACCAGTACTTGCAATCCCAACGAGATTTGGCACAGATCGATCCGACGCGCATCAGCAGTTCTCAGTTGCTCGACCAGGAAGTGATCGTGACACCGGAGCCACTGAGCAATAGCTTGATTATCAGCGCGACACCCCGCTATTTCGAATCGATCATGGAGCTGACCAATCAACTGGACCGCGAGCAACAGCAAGTTGCGATCCAGGCCCTGCTGGTCGAAGTCACCTTGGAAGACAACGACCAGTTCGGGATCGAGCTCGGGTTTCAGGATTCGATTCTCTTTGATCGCAGTCTGCTCGATACCCCGCAGACGATCACGTCGACCACCACCTCGCTCAGTGGAGTCGCGACGACCAGTCAAACCATCATTTCGCAGTCCGCCACACCGGGATTCCCATTCAACAATCTCCCGCTCGGGAATAACATCGCCTCACACCCGGCCAAGGTGGCCTCGCAAGGACTCAGCAACTTTGCTCTGGGCCGGACTGACAACACACTGGGCTATGGGGGGCTCGTCCTGTCGGCCAGTTCCGAGTCGGTCAACATCTTGATTCGGGCCTTGTCAGCGCGTCGCAATGTGAGAGTCTTGAGCCGCCCCTCGATCACCGTTCTCGACAGCCAGATCGCTCAGATTCAGGTCGGGCAGGTAGTACCCGTGACCACGGGGGCCACGACGACCACCACCGGAGTGACTCCCACGATTACCCGTGACAATGCGGGAATCATTCTCACGGTAACGCCCCGCATTAGCCAAGAGGGCCAGGTCGTGATGGAAGTCGCTGCAGAAAAGAGTCAGTACACAGGCGCAGGTGTAACGCTGCTCACGGACACCAGTGGGCGAGATATCACGTCCCCCATCAAGGACATCTCCACCGCCAGTACCACAGTCAAAGTGCCAGATGGCCAGACGATCGTGATGGGAGGAATGATCACGAATTCGGAAGATAACATCGAACGCAAGGTGCCTTGGCTGGGCGATATCCCGGTGATCGGTCAGGCGTTTCGCTTCGATTCCCATGCGCACCGCCGAACGGAGTTGTTGATCTTTCTGACCCCGCGCGTGATTCGTAACGACCATGATGCGGAGAACATCAAACAGATCGAAGCCCAGAGGCTGCACTACTTCGAGGACGAAGCGGAATTGATCCACGGCCCGCTCTTTGGCGTGCCCTCCGAAACCATCTTGGGCGCTCCGCCGACCTGGGAAGCCACCATGCAGCCGCTTCCTTTGCAGCAGTCACCGGCAGCGATCCCGGCACCCACACTCGATCCGGCACCGATCTTTGAGGACTCGTCGACTCCTACGATTCAGCAGATGAGGGGCGAGTCTGTCGAGTCGCACTCCCGAAGCCCCTTGGTGAAGCCGCGAAACATATTCCGAAAGAACGCGAAATCGACGCGGTAGGGGGCCGTTGTGCCTGGGAGAGATGTCAGCAACCAGCCTTCCGTCAGGGCACTCTCGCCTCCCTTCAGCTTACCTCTGTCGGTCAACCCCAAGCCATCCACAATCCATTCCCTTCCGGCCATCACCATGTCCCGTACCCCGCTTTGGCTCGGACTGACACTTCTACTCACTGTGGGGTGCAGTTCGATTCCGTTGTTCTCACGGCACAAGTTTATCGAAGCCGACGCGAGACACCCTGTCGCTGAGATCCTGTGCGTCTGGGAAGCTGCCGAAGGTCGCGGGCTCGACAACATGCCTAGCCGTGGATTTGGCGGGCAGATTCTTCTCTTCGCCAACGGAATCAAAGAACCCGTCAAAGCCGCCGGAGATGTCCGAATTTATGTCTTTGATGAAGAGGGAGGAAGCGGGGATCCTTCGAAACCATTGCACCAGTTTGACTTTCCCGCTGCGGTCTGGAATGCGTTCCTGACGCCGTCCAATCTGGGGGCCACATACCAGATCTTCGTACCCTACACACGCAAGGGACTGCATCCCGCATCTTGCTCATTGCGGGTGCGATTCACACCCGAGGGGGGCTTGCCAGTCTACTCGAAAATGGCCATCGTCGATTTGGCGGGCCATGCTTCGGAATATCTGAACAAGCCGAAGGACAAGCCGATTGAAACCGTGGGGGGCGAGGAGTCCGAGGATCAAGGGATCGTGACATCCGACTGGTCTGAGTTGATCAGAGATCCTCAAGCTGTGGCCGATTCGGTCCAGCATCCGACACCGGGGATTTCGCTAGGGTCCGTCCAAACCCAGGCCCGTGACAAACAGACACTGACGAGCCTGCAGCAAGCCGTGGTGGACGCCACTCAGGCGGAAGAAGCTCCACAGGATCCACCCCCAGCTGCAGAATCCGCCGGTTTAAGACTGCACCCGTTGCGTCCCGCGAGTCGAGTGGTCGATCATGGGGCAGTTTCGACGAACTCCCGCGAGATCTTAGCTCCCGAATTTCGCGATTCCTCCGAGCCAGTGGTCCTGAAACCCAGGCATCCTTTAGAGGATATCGAGACGGATTGATCTGGACAGAGCGAGAAACCTGATAACATGGGGTGCGCGGAATTGAATGTGTCGTCGGGGCGTGACTTCTGAGGTGTGGTGATGAGGCCAATTCGACTTTCGATTCTGGTGGTCTGGTCCTGCTTTGGGATGTGGACTGCAGTGGCGACTGCTCAGGGCCGAACTTCTACCACGGGCAACACTCAGCAAACCACCACTCAAAATTCCGGTTCTACGGGAACCAGCGCCTCGACAGGTATCGGAACCACGGGGAGCAGTGGCGGAACCGCACCACAAATGAGCACTGGCAATCAGCCGACGTTCAATGCCGCTGACGGTTCCGTGGGAGCCCAGGTTGGCCAAAGCGGATTTACGGGCCGTACCAATACCGCCTTCGCCGGCAACCGCAACGCAGCCCAAAGCGCCAACACGAGTCTCACTCCGCAGTTTACTCCCGTGAACAACCCGTCGAACACGGAGAACCGGGGCAACACCGGAAACAGCAACATCAAGCGGGCTCGTCCGCAGCTGCACATCGCCTTCACCATTCCGAAGGCCAACCTCGCCACGGCCCAAGTCCAACTCGGTGGCCATTTCAAACGCCTGAGCAGTATGACGGGAGTCGAAACCGCGATCACCGATGATGGCATCGCCACGCTGACCGGGTCAGTCGCCTCCGAAGACTCCCGCAAACTCGCCGAAATATTCACCCGCCAGGAACCCGGTGTGCGCTCGGTGGTGAACCAGCTGCGAGTCGAAGCGATCTCACCGTAGTTGCGCCAGTGGCGGACACTCGGATGCAGAGCTTGCCCTTCGGTCGAGGGCTTGCCAGTTGCACTGACCCTTGTGGCTTCAAATCCACATTTTGGGGTGCTACTCAAGGCCATTCATCCGTATTGATCTCCCAGCGAATCCACAACGAGGAACTGACCCATCAAGGTGAAACCTAAAAGCGTGGGGCTTTTCGGTGGGAACCGTAACGGCTCCCCCATCGAACCTTTCTCGGGCTGACGGATCAGTCGCCTGAATCAATGACCACTCGGCAACTCGGCAGGCTGTCGAGGAACAGCTTTCCATAACGCTTGGTGCGAATGCGGGGATCGAGGATCACGACTTGGCCGTGGTCAGTGGCGGTACGGATCAGGCGGCCAAACCCCTGGCGGAGCTTGATGGCCGCTTCGGGGACTTGGTAGTCCATGAACGGGTTACCGCCGTTCTCCTTGATCCGCTCGACGCGAGCTTCCAACAGTGGGTGGTCCGGGACGCTGAACGGCAGCTTTGTGATGATCACGTTTTGCAGGGCATCGCCGGGGACATCGACCCCCTGCCAGAAACTCTCCGTGCCGAACAGCACCGCCCGCTCTTCCTTCTTGAACCGGTCGAGCAGTTGCGTCCGGTTCACGCCGTCGCCTTGGCAAAGGAGCGTCATGTTCTGCTGTACGAACCAACGGGTGAGGCGGTCGGCACACTGCTTGAGCGACCGGTAACTGGTGAACAGCA
>JANOKO010001068.1:0-1174 GCA_031419335.1 Planctomycetota bacterium | reverse complement strand
CCCCCACCCAGGCGGAGGAGGCGAAGCGGGCGATGAGGAGGGCGAAGCGGGACATGGTTGGGAGAGGGAGGCGAGATCAGAATGTGTCGGTACGCAGAGAGTATCCTTCCAGGGAATGAGCAGCAATCGTGATGATCCAGTCAATGCAGAGTCACTGCACCAGGGGAAGAAGTATGAACAATTGAGCGACGCACAACAGAATTTCGGAAATGAAACCGATCGCTCTGGATTTCCCGGAGCCACGTGCCAGGACAATGACAATCAAGAGAGCCAATGGGCATGCGAACAACGAAAGCAGCCCGGGGAGAAAGAGGATTGCAAACCAACCCATAAAGAATTCCGAGACGGAGGCATTCACCAGTCGATGTCTCTCCGCCAGTGTAAACGCCAGGCAAATTCCGACGCAGACGAGATGGGTATACACGATCCATCGCACCAGATCCCTCACGGGAGGACCGGGAGGAGCCAATCCAGACATCGAACCCATATGAGGGTCGAGGGGCATTGCCATCAATCTCCGGCCCTTTTCAGGTCAATTCGTTTTCCAATGTTCACAAACGCGGCTGGGTCACACCCATCTCCGAAGCTCTGCTGCGTCGCGTGCCAGACAGAGCTGCGACTGCCCACTTGACACCGCCTGCATCAATCCAGGCTGCCACGACAGTCTCCATCTCCCCTTCACAGGTCGCTCACCGCATCCTGTATGTCGTCGTCCGTGGGATTCTCGCGACGATCAAACGCCTGTGGATGTGGACTCGTCGTGCTTCACAATACGCCACCACGACGAGACGCAGGCTGCCGCTCTTGCCGCAGCCCGGATAGGCCCAGCGAACCTTGAGAACCTTTCCGCCCTGCGGTGTCGCTTTCATGGGTGAGATCGAGCTGCCTTGCGCGTTGCGGCAGTCTCCGGACGAGAAGTAGCCGCAGAGGAACTCCTGGAGCGCCTGCTTCTCCTGCTCGTATGCTTCGGGAGTCATCCGCAGATGTAACTTCGACAGGAGCGAAGCCTGCTCGCCCAGTTGCCATGTTCCGTCGGACGCTGAGTAGTCCATTACCAGTCGACTCCGACTCCGGCATCCGCAGCGGCGAGGATCTCGTCATCGCTCAGCAGCGGCAGGTCGAGCCACGGATCGTCTTCGACAATCTGTTGCAGGGCGATCCGCATGTTGATCGC
>JANOKO010001067.1:0-1843 GCA_031419335.1 Planctomycetota bacterium | reverse complement strand
AGCGCTGGAACGTGTCCTTGTAGGTGCGTCCCCAAGCGTGATGCACCCCCATCGGATTGTTGGCGGTGATCGGCCCGTCAATGAACGACCATTTCGGCTTGCCTGCGTTCTGGGCCTTCAAACGGTCAAAGATCCGCTGCTGCTGCCAGAAACGGAGGACATCGTGCTCGCCGGACACAAACTGAGCTTCATCAACACGTTGGAACATGACCATCCGACCGGGAAGAGACCACTGCTGTCGCGAGGCACTCGCAGCTTCGCGACAAGAGGTGCAGTTTCGCAGGTCGGGTCTGGCGAGCCAAGCAACCAAGGACGGGCATGGTCATGACAGCTCCTCTGGCACGTGCCCGGAGGTCTGGGCCGTCGATCAAGGGGGTTACCCGAGGCGTTTGAGCTTCGAAATCCGCCCAGTCCCGACCCATTCGGCCACGAAAATACTCCCGTCTTCGCCAAAGCAGGCGTCGTGGGGGTGAACGAACTTGCCGGGGAGCCACTTCGAGGCGTCGCCGCGGATGGCTCCGCCGCCTTCGCTGGTGATGCGGCCCACATCGTCTCCCAAGCGGGCCACGACTTCGTTCTTCTCGTTCAACAGCGTCACTCGGGCGTGCAGTTCAGGGACGACTAACAGGTTCTTCCAGGTCTCGACATTGGCCGGGAGGCCGTAGCCCTTGAGCGTCTCGATGTACTTGCCGTCCATCGTGAAGTATTTGACAACGTGGTGCGCCCGGTCACAGATCACAATGCTGGGATCGCGGCCCTCTCGCTTGTCGATCCACACTCCATGCGGCGTGCGGAACTTGTCATCGGTGTCGCCCACTCCACCGAAGCAGCTTTGCCACTTAGCATCCTTGTCGTAGCGATGCACGACCGAGGCTCCGTACCCATCGATCAGCAGAAACCCGCCATCGTCGAGGAAAGCAAAGTTCGTGGGCAGGAACCGGTCGCCGCCCCACACTTTGCTGGGGTCGGGTCGCTTCTCCAACGGAAGGTTTTCCCCCTCGGCGTAGACTCCGGACTCCATGGGAGCCATCTGCTGCCAGACAGTTTCTCCCGTCAGTGTCAATTTCGCAAACGTTTTCAGATGTTGATACGCACACACGTAGAGGTATTCTTCGCGGCCTTCCTGTCGAATCTCGATCCCGTGGCCACCGCCCTGGAACTGGGATCCGAATGAGCGGATGTACTTCCCCGCGCTGTCAAATACGAAGATCGACGGATGGTCCTTGAGTTCCTTCCGTCCCTCGTGAATCACGTACAGATTCCCAGCCTTGTCGACCGCCACGTTGTGCGTCGTCTGCCAGGTGAACTTCTCCGGCAGTTGGGGAAAGTTGTGCAGCACTTCGAATTGGTGATCCCCTTCGCCGACGATGAGCTGCGATTCAGACTTGCTCGCTGTTGCGATGGCCGGTGCTGCCAAAATCGCCGCAGTCCCCACTGCGGATGTGGTGAGAAATGTCCGACGAGAAACAGAACGAGGCATGGTGAATCCTTCGTAGCAGAGTTCACTGGGGTCAAGAGCATTTGCAGCTCCCGAGTGGCAACCGCACAGAGAGGCTCATCGTAGCAAGTCGGTTCGCGGGAGTCGTGAGTGACACGTTCGCGAGCCGCTGGTCGACCTGACACAATATCCGCATGGACAAGCGGACACGGGTGCTACTGCTGACGGGGAGACTGGCTGAGGCTGTGGTGAGACAGACCACAGCTCAGGTATCGGCCCGCGCGCCGGTGGACTTCGAGATACATGTGCTGCCGATCACGGTGGCAGCGCTGATGCACACGACGTGGGTCGAGCGGAAGCTGGAGTGGCGACCCGAATGGCAGTTCGAGCGGGTGTTGTTGCCGG
>JANOKO010001066.1:0-2111 GCA_031419335.1 Planctomycetota bacterium | reverse complement strand
CGTCGCTGGCGGCCTTGACGCTTTCGACGACGCCGAAGACCTGTTGGGCCTTGAGTGTTTTGCCGACGGGGGGCAACTCAACATAGGTCAGGTCGGTCAGTTCCTTGACGGCGAAGGCACTGATCCCGATCGTAGCGGTGTGGCCCTCGCGACGGACCCATTCGTGGGACTCGGCGTAGCGCAAATCGGTCGGGTTGGACATGGAGGGTATCCTGAGTGGAGGGCGTGTCCGCCCAGAGTTATTGGAGAGTCAAACGAGCGACAGGAGCTGCATCGAGCGGGACAGACCGAGAGTTCGGGCAAGAATTTTGGAACACTGATCGTCACTAATAAACGCTAATCATGTCTGGATTAGTGTCGATTTGCGGAGACTAGCGTTCCCCCCTCTACTGGAATTGCTCTGGAATTCACCCGCAGCACGAGCCGCCTTCCGGCGTGGTGCCTTGTTCCTTTTCGATGTCGCTGATCTGGTCGAGGCGGCGCTGGTGCCGCCCCCCTTCAAAGTCAGTCCGAATCCAGAGGTCGACAATGCGGTTCAGCAGCCGCTCACCCAGCATGTCTGCTGACAGGCACATCACGTTGGCGTTGTTGTGCCGACGACTCGTCTCGGCGGTCACGTCATCGTGACAGGTCACCGCCCGCACGCCGCGAAACTTGTTCGCCGTGATGCTCATCCCCATCCCGGTGCCGCAGATGAGAATCCCGCGATCGACGCTGCCATCCGACACGGCACTGGCCACTTTCGAAGCGTACACCGGGTAATCCACCGGGCCGGATTCCTCCGGCCCCATGTCGATCACCTCGTGCTGCAAGCCGCGCAGCTGCTCCAGAATGAGGCCCTTGACCCGGACCCCTCGGTGATCACTCGCCACAGCGATACGCATGTCCCACTCGATTCTTCAGACTTCGGAAATCACACAGTCCAGCCAGTGTTCCAGACACTGGCTGATTTGATCACGACACTCCACATAGACCGAGTAGTCACCGCCGATCGGATCGGCGATGTCGTACCCATCAATGCAGATCTGTTCCACCTTTGTGAGACTCCCAGGGAAGGTCCCCGTGACCGCAGACAGATGACGCGCTGTCATCGCCAAGATCAGGTCGGCCCACGCCACCAATTGGTCCGTCACTGGCTGACTGGTATGGTCAGAAAGGTCGATCCCCTCCTCGCGGAGGATGTCGAGCGTCTCGCGACTGGCCGGAGCCCCCGGAGTCGACGCCACACCGGCGGACGCCACGATAAACCCGCGGCGCATCAGTTCAGATTCTGGACATTCTAGTCGCTGGCAGAGCAGACTGCGAAACAGTCCCTCGGCCAGTGGGCTGCGGCACGTATTCCCCGTGCAGACGAACAGCACCATCTTGGCCAAAAGTTGGGTGATCTGATCCGTGGAATAGACGCCGGGCTGGGTGATCGACCAGTCTCCGGATCGCGTAAACCGCACGCTGGTCGCACCTTGCGGGCAGGAGACAAATCCAGCGTTGACAATCAGGCCGATCTGCTCGCCCCACGCTTGGGCCAGCTCCAATCCATCAGCGGTGGCCCAACTGCCACCGGCGGGGGCAGGCAATTCCAGCACTAAGAGCGGCTCGCGCTGAACACGGGCTAATCCCAGATGAAGCGGGTGCCCGAATGCGGCGACCCGCAGCGGATGGCATTCCAGGTACGACAACAGCGGTTGTGCGAGGGGTGGCCCCGTCCACTTCAAGGTGCCTATTTCGAACGCACGAGCCAGAGCGCGGTCTGCCTCCCTCTGAAACGGGTGCGTATCCTCATCCGCCCAAGGTGTGACTGGCTCGAACTCCAGAATCACCGGACCCGGCCAGCTGCGTTGAGCGAGGCGGAGTGCTGACGGCGAGACCGATTCGACGTAATCCTCGATCTGCCCAGCGTGTGACAAGCACAGACACGGCACCCGCTCCACCGCCTGGGCCACCTCTAACAGACGGGCCACCGCCACCGCGTTCATGGACGAAGTGGCCAGTAAATACCCGCTCTCGGACGGCAACCCGAGCAGTTGCGGTTCCCGGCTGGCATCGAGAGCCGCCTGAACGACGGCGCGGTGGTCGCCGGGAGCGGAGTAGTCGATCACTCGGGTCATGTGCCG
>JANOKO010001065.1:0-8925 GCA_031419335.1 Planctomycetota bacterium | reverse complement strand
GACCGGGATGAACTGGGACGAGATGACGGCGGATGAGCGGTTGGTGGCGGAGCAGGCGGTGCTGAATTTGCGGTCGCTGCATCGGGTGTGTCGTCTGGCTCCGGACGGGCATGTGTTGGATGTGGCGGAGCGGTTTGCGCTGGAGCAGGGGCGAGAGTTGACGCAGGCGGGCGAGGTGTCGGTGTCGCGGATCTATCTCCGCTGCGTGAAGTGTGGAAGTGGTGGGTATGTGGTCGACGAGCGATTGGGGATCGACGGGCGCTACTCGAAGCAGGCGCAGCGACTGATCTGCCTGGCCGGTGCGAGTTGGTCGTACGACGTGTCGAGTGCTCGGCTGAAGGACTTCTGCGGCCTCTGCGTGTCCGACACGACGATCCGCGAAGTGGCTCAAGGGCATGGTTCCAAGGCCAACCAGTGGCTGCGCACGGAGCCGGTCGCGGATGATTGCCGACGGTGAGCAGCGGCGGAATCGTCCGGGGAAGACATTCCGCTCGCCCGACTGGGGGCGAGCATTCCCAAGAATCTCTGGGCGTCGCCTCTGCCGGGCAGCGAATGGCATCGGCAGTCAGCACGGGGCACAGCGAACTCGAGTGGCTCACGCCAGTTCCCGGAGAGTTCAGGCACGTCACATCCTCGGCTGTCCGGCCCGCCACCGACAGGAGCCGTGGACTTCAGGGAAAACGACAGACCAGCAGCCTCTCCCCTCATCCGTTTTGAGGGGACTGTTACGCCGCTTTCTCGATCCCCAGATGCGACTGATGCACATAAACATCTCGGCTCGGGTACGGGAATGTAAAGCCGTGTTCGTCAAACCCCAGCTTGATCCGCTCCAACAATGCGGACCGAACATCACCGAACTCTTTGGTTCCGACCCAACACTTCACCGAGAAGACCACGCTGAAGTCGGAGAGTTCGGCCACCGCAACGGCGGGCGGAGGAGTCGTCACGATACGGACATCGCTGCGTACGATTTTGTCGAGGAACGCCTTCACCGCCTTGAGATCATCGCAGTAACCACAACCGACCCGCAACTCAATCAGTCGGATCCGCTGAGCCGTGAAGTTTTTGATGGTGCCAGTCGTGACTTGTCCATTCGGAACGATGATTTTCACGTTCCCATTCGTCCGCATGATCGTGTTGAAGATGTTGACCTCTTCCACGTTGCCCATCTGGCCGCCTGCTTCAATCTCGTCGCCGACGCTGAACGGCTTGAAGACAATCAACATGATCCCGGCGGCAAAATTGCCCAGCGAGCCTTGCAAGGCGAGGCCGATGGCAAAACCCGCAGCGGCAATCATGGCCGTGACAGAGGTCATATCGACCCCGACCATTTTTAGGGAGGCAATTCCGATCACCCCCATGAGGGCACAGTACAGCAGATTCGCCCCGAACTTCACGAGGATCGGGTCGGTCCCCAACTTCTCCATGACATCGGAAACAATTGTGGTGGCCATTCGGGCCAGCATCCGTCCGAAGTAAAAAATGGCGATCGCAGCTGCGATGTTCAGCAGGAACTCGGTCCCGCGTGTCGTGACGAAAACCTTGATCTGCTCGTACCACTGGGAGACCTGCTCTTTGGCGTTCAACTGATTATTGACGAGGTCTGGTTTGGGGTCGCTAAGACTTCCTGGCTTGTCCGTATTTGCCAGAGATTGAGCAATTGTCTCAAGGGCAATCGTGAAACGATCGAGTTTCGGCTCTGTGGGCGTTGTACGAGCGTCAACATCTTCAGCACTTGCCCCCAGCCGATGATCAAATACTGGATCGGGATCAACCGCCGGCTGTGAGAGCAGAAGAGCGCAGAGGGTCATCAATGCAAAAACGTTCACGGTGAGACTCCGTCCTCATCGATGGTTGTCTGACAACCGGAAATTCTGACATACTCCCACTTGTCGCATTTGAGCGGCAGCGATACCGTTGCGACGGATCACTGGCCCAAGGTCGCCGTGGAGCAAACTCGTTCGAGGGCGTAATCGTAGGTCATGGGCGTCGATGGGGGAAGAAGAATCTTCACGAGTCGATGCAAGTGGTTCGAATCCAGAGATGAGGCGGGCCTCGTCGCTCATTTTTCGTGTCTCGACCTTTGAGTTTCAGGGGTCACCATCCGGCTACGCCGGGCGCTCGCAATTGTCACCCACCAATCACCTCTGAACAGATTCCACGATGTACGACTACGAAAAGCTGGGCGTCTTTTATATGGGACGCTCGTTCGACATTGAGGCCGGGAAGACCGGACCCGATCCGATTCTGTACGACTCGAAAGACCTCACGACGCACGCCGTCATCGTTGGCATGACTGGCAGCGGGAAGACGGGCCTCGGGATCGCCATGCTCGAAGAGGCGGCGATCGATGGCATCCCTTCGATCGTGATTGATCCCAAGGGGGATCTCGGCAACCTGATGCTCACCTTTCCTGGCCTCAGCGCGAAGGAGTTTCGCCCGTGGGTCGAGAAGGATGAGGCGTCCCGCAAAGGGATGACCGAGGATGAATTCGCTGCCGACCGCGCAGCGCTCTGGAAGAAGGGCCTGGCCGACTGGGACCAGCCGCAGGATCGCATCCAGCGATTTCGCGATGCGGTCGATGTGTCGATCTACACGCCGGGGAGCGATGCGGGGCTGCAACTGACGATTTTGAAGTCGCTCGAAGCTCCGCCCGCTGTCGTCCAGCAAAGTGCCGACGGGATGCGGGAGCGGATCTCCGCAGCCGTGGGGGGGCTGCTGACGCTGCTGGATCTCGATGCCGATCCGCTGCAAAGCCGGGAGCATATTTTTCTCTCGAACATTCTCGACCATGCGTGGCGGGCGGGACGTTCGCTTGATCTGGCGAACCTGATTCGCGAGGTCCAGAACCCACCGTTCCGCCAGATTGGGATTATGGATGTCGACCAGATATTCCCGGCTGCCGACCGGCTGAAGCTGGCGATGACGATCAACAACGTGTTGGCCTCGCCAGCGTTTGCCTCCTGGACGAAGGGGGAGTCGCTGAACATTCAGCGGCTACTCTATACCGAGACCGGCAAGCCCCGGATGTCGATCATCTCGATTGCGCACATGAACGATCATGAGCGGATGTTCTTTGTGACACTGTTGCTGACCGAAATGATCTCGTGGATGCGGCAACAGTCCGGCACATCGAGCCTGCGGGCGCTGCTCTATATGGATGAGGTGTTCGGCTACTTGCCGCCGACTGCGAACCCGCCGTCGAAGATCCCGATGCTGACTCTGCTGAAGCAGGCCCGCGCGTATGGACTGGGACTGATCCTCGCGACACAGAACCCCGTCGACCTCGACTACAAGGCGCTGTCGAACGCCGGGACGTGGTTCCTTGGTCGGCTCCAGACTGAGCGCGACAAGATGCGTGTCCTCGATGGGTTGGAGGGAGCCTCATCGCAAGCGGGGGCCAAGTTTGATCGCCAGCGCGTGGAGCGAATCCTCAGCGGCTTGGGTAATCGCGTGTTTCTTCTCAACAACGTGCATGAAGACGCCCCGATCGTCATGCAGACCCGGTGGGCGATGTCGTACCTTCGCGGTCCACTGACGCGCGAACAGATCAGCCTGTTGATGGCACCTCGTAAGGCGCTACTGGCCCCGGCGGCGGCGGTTGCTCCGACCTCCAGCGGTGTCGCTCCCATCCCATCGGTCTTCGCCTCGGCCCCGGCTCCCGTGGCAGACAGGAATGTCCGCCCCGCTGGTGCGAATGCCTCTTCGACCGCTGGTCTGGCACCGGTCCTGCCAGCCGACATCCGCCAAATCTACTCCGAAGTCTCCAATTCCGGGAGTGTCACCTACCGCCCAGCCCTCCTCGGCACAGCTCGCATGCACTTTATCGACGCCAAGGCCGGAGTCGATGTCTGGAAGAACGTGGCCCGGCTGTGCGAGGTCACCGATGGTGTGCCGGATGATCCGTGGGACCAAGCTGATGAGGTTGACCCGGATGAACTCGGTTTCACGAATCAGCCTGCCGAGGGGGCGACGTTCGAAACGCCACCCGCGTCATTGTCGCAGACCAAGTCGTACACCGCGTGGAAGACGGGGCTCAAGAATTATCTCTATCGTGAAGGGCTTTACACCATCGGCTACTGCGAGGCTCTCGATCAGTATGCCAACCCCGATGAAAAGCCCGGCGACTTCCAGGCTCGCCTGAAACACGCCGCCCACGAGGAACGCGACCTGCAGATCGAGAAGCTTCGCAAGAAGTATGCGTCCAAAATCGAGACCCTTCAGGAACGCCTCCGTAAAGCCGAACAAGCGGTCGATCGTGAGAAGTCCCAGTCCTCGGGGGCCACGCTCTCCGCAGCTGTCCAGTTGGGGACATCCGTGCTGGGAGCCCTCTTTGGCCGCAAGCTGGCCACGTCAACCAACGTCACTCGTGCTGCGGGGAGTGTCCGCTCCGCCACACGAGCCGCTCAGCAAAAGGGCGATGTCTCCCGGGCACAAGAGACCGCCGAAGCCATTCAAGCCGACATGGAAGCCCTCGAAGCAGAGCTGCAAGCCGAGATCGACCGAATCACCGAGGAACTCGACTCCGAAGGGATTAAGGTCACCGACCACGCCGTGAAACCGCGTAAATCGGACACGACGATTGATGCCGTGAGCCTGATGTGGCTGGCGTAGCTGTTCACTAAACACGAGTCTAGCGCGGGCCGCCAGCCGTGATAACTCTCATGCCCCGAATGGGTCATCTGTCCCGGCCTCTGTTTCAAAGTTCTACACGCCCAACTCCCGCCCGGTGATGAGCTTGTATGCGGCACCTTCGTTCTGCGTCGGGCGTTCCGGGCGGCCCTTGTGCATATATGTCAGCAGCATGTTGTCGAGGCCCAGCAAGTACAGCACAGTGGCGTGCAGGTCATGCACGTGCAACCGGTTCTCGACGGCGTGGAATCCGAGATCATCGGTCGAGCCGATGGTCTGAGCCCCCTTCACCCCGCCGCCGGCCATCCACATCGTGAAACCGGTCGGGTTGTGGTCGCGGCCGTCCCCTTTTTCGCTCATCGGGGTACGACCAAACTCTCCGCCCCAGATGACTAGAGTACTGTCGAGCAGACCACGCCGCTTCAAGTCCTTCAGCAATCCGGCCACTGGCTTGTCGGACTCCGCAAACCGTTCGCTGTGATTCTTCTCGATCCCCGAATGAGCGTCCCACTTACTCCCTGCCCCGTGGTACAGCTGGACGAACCGCACGCCGCGTTCGACTAGTCTCCGAGCGAGCAGGCAATTTCGGCCAAAGGTTTCGGTCATCTTCTCGTCGATGCCGTATAGCTGTTGCGTTTCGGCGGTCTCCTGGGCGAGGTCGACGGCCTCGGGGGCGCGGGCCTGCATGCGGAAGGCGAGTTCGTACGATCCGATGCGGGCGTCGAGTTCGGTCTGGAACTGGCGGGGCAGCGCGTGTTTGCGGTTCAGGGTATTGAGTAGGTCGAGCTTGGCCCGTTGGGCTTCTTCGCTGATTCCCTTGGGGTTCTGGAGGTAGCGGATCGGCTCCTCTCCGAAGTCGAGCTTGGTCCCTTGATACACGGCAGGCATGAACCCCGCACTCCAGTTGCGTGGCCCGTTGATCGGCGGCGTGTTCGAATCGGTGAGGACGACAAACGACGGCAGGTTTTGATTCTCGGTCCCCAGACCGTACGTGACCCACGAGCCGAGGCACGGCCTCCCGGCGATCGGGGTGCCGGTGTTCATCTGGCACACGCCGCCCGAGTGATTGATCCCGTTGGTCCAGCACGACCGGATCACGGCCAAGTCGTCCACGCACTCGGCGGTATGCGGCAACCAGTCGCTGACCCATGTGCCCGCCTCGCCGTACTGCTTCCACGTCCGCTTCGAGGCCAGCAGAGGCGAGTTGATCTCGCCCATTGCGGTGATGACCCGCTTGTACCCCGGCGGCAACGGCTGCCCGGCGAGTTCCTGGAGCTTCGGCTTGGGGTCGAAGCTGTCCATCTGGCTGGGGCCGCCTTCCATGAACAGAAAGATGACGCTCTTGGTCCGTGCGGGAAGTTGCGGCGAGAGGGCGGCAAACGGAGAGTCAGCTTGCCCGTCAGCGACAGCCGGGTTCTGTCCGAACATTCCAGCCAAGGCCAACGCCCCAAACCCCGCCCCACCTTGCAGGAGGGCGTTGCGGCGAGTGGTGAGGGAAAAGTCTCGCTGGGGCATAGGACGGTCCAATCGGCAATCAGTCTGAATGACCAGACCGTGGTGAGGCTTCCCTGCTGTCTTCATCAGGCCATCACGTTGGGAACCCATCTCAAGGAAAGATCCCTTGTGCTGCTCGCCAGAATCCGAGAGTCACAACGAGCTTGGCATTCAACACGCGACCGAGGCGAGCTGTCGAGCGATCCCATCATCCAGCGGCCTCTGCAGCAGGACACGGGAAGTTCTGTATGGAGTATGGCGTATGCACCCACTCAAGGAAAACTCCAAAAGGGATATCCACTGTTCGTTTCGAGTTTCAGCGGGGGCATTCGGAACAATGGAGGACTGTCAAAGTTGAATAACATCTGGAGATCGCCCAACAGTGGGTTCTCCGATACAAAGTAGTCATGTCCCAGAAATGAGGTGTTGGCTTTTCTCGCATCCACGTTGTCCAACCCCGTGAGCGGGATCAGTACTTGACCCGCTCGGTGGTTGTCATTGCCGTGGACCACCTGAGATGCCAACAACGCTTTATCGGACAGGCAAAAATAATGCGTGCAGCTGTTTCCCAACGGCAGAATTCGTGTGGCCTGAATCTGATACGTCGCCGCATTTTCATCGGGAGCCGCGAAAATCACATGTCCAAAGGGCTTGTGACCTGCCAATTGAGGATCGGCAGCGATCTCAAGGAGTGCCCCCAGCAGAACTCGATTCCCCATGCTGTGTGCGATGAGATGGATGTCACCCGGTTCGTTCATCGCAGCTCGATCTCGGGCGATGCGGGTCAGAACTGCGGCCAAATGACGAATACTGTTTCGGCTCCGAATCTCATCAGTGAGGTAATTCGCTTTGCCGGTGCCGCCGACTGACGGCCAACTGAACAGCAAGGCTTGTCCCGGGAAATTCGCATCATGTCTCAACTGTGCCAGTCGCAGTGCAGCGTCCTCAAACGTATTGTCAAAACCATGCACGAAGACCAACAGGTCACCGTCTTTGGTTTGTATCGAATTCGCCAAGACCGCGAAGATTTCGGCCTCTGAAAGGGTGTTGGTGATCTCTTCCAGGAAGAAATGCTTTTTCGGATCAAGGCGATTCCACCAACGGGGGGTCTCGAGTTGACCTCGATCGTGAAAGTCTTTCCAGGGGAGGTTCACGCGCACGGAGCCATAGGTCAGAAATCCAGCATCCTCGTTTGTAAAGCGCTGCTTCACGGGAGCGTCCGGGATGACTCTCCGATTCGTCGCGAAGTACATCACAGGAGCTTGCCCCATCTTCCAAGGTTTTCGCCCCATATTGACATCCAAGGCTTGCATATCTTCTGGCGTCGCGTCTTCCCCCGCGGCTGCTGCCATGAACTCTTGCTGCCTGCGAAATCCACCTTCGACCTGCACGGTTGAGGTGCCCGGCACATAAAACTCGGTCGTTGTCGTCTCGAAGTTCTGTTCAGCTATCAGGACTCCATTCCGCAGGACGACCAGTTCCACCGGCTCTTCACGGGCCTCCAACTGCAACATCTTTTCGGTCAGCACTCTCGGTTCTGCGGTGATCTCGATCCGGGTCAATGGAGTCGCGCTGGCGAACTGCAACGTCTCGCCGCGATAGACCAAGACCTCATAGCCGAGTCGGTAACTGCCGACTCCCAGAGACAAATCGCGGAAGGCGACGATCAGATTCTCCATGTGGTTCGTCGCGCCCGGCGGACGCTGGATCGTCACCGTCTGGAGATAGTGACTCTCGGAATCGCTGACCGCTTCCCTCGTCGTTCGCACACGTTGCGGCTCCGGTTCCGGAAGTTCCACCTCGGGAGCGTCGGGATTGTCGACGGCAGGCGGTTCCACGGGAAAAATGGGAATGACATAGGCACGCACTTCCGCACGGAGGACATCGTCTGACGGATAGAAGACCAGCTTCAGTTTGAGGAGATCACCCGGTGGTTCAAATGACCCGTCCGGAATCACTTCCAGCCCTTGAAACGTCGCCGATTGTGCGACGCTCATCAGCACTCCCAGAAACAGCACAGCGTACAGGGCAGCCCGCCATCCACACATGATCTTCCTCCCGAGTTCGAGTGTTCAGATTTCGACTCGTCACGATTGACAGCCTCGCGGTTCACAATATCTCCCAGGTCCGTTGCATGCCAGCGATCCGCAGGGACACCTCCGACCTCGAACAACGTGATAACGCGACTGGCCATGACCCCTCCGTGGCCTCCGTGGTGGAGTCAGTGCTCACGCTCGATGGACACTCTGCACCGCATCGCACATGACCAGCAGCAAACTCGGCCAATCGCACTCCGCCCACTGCCGAAACGCAGCCAGAATGTGTGCGTGAATTCGCTGTTCGTTGGGCTGCTTCAAACGAATGACGAGGATGCCGTAATGCGGCTCGTCGCGGTGTTCCGTGAAATCCTTGTCCGTCGTGACGAGAATCCGCTGGTCTGTCTGAGCTAAAGACGAATGGCGAAAGTGATCTAACTAAAGTCGACGATCAAAACACTTTTTCATTCCGTCTATTTTGGCCCCGCCCACTCACTCACTCGGGCGTGCTGCGGGTCTTCACGCGTTCCATGTGCCAATCACCCATTTCAAATGAATTCGACCGCACATCACGAATCGGTCCCAAACCCTCTGCACTTTCGGGCAACTCTTCCTCTCATACCGCGAGTCTGAGCAGGCGTTGGAGCAGGTTGCGGATTTTTTGGGGGAGGGGGGTGGCGGCGGCAGGCGGGGATAATTCATTGAGCAGGCATTGGGTTTGTAAGGCTTTTCGCTTGTCCGCGTGGGATGGGCGACGATCGGC
>JANOKO010001064.1:0-5266 GCA_031419335.1 Planctomycetota bacterium | reverse complement strand
CGACATGCTGACCGCCGCCAAGTACGCCGGAATGCTGGCCGCTCTCTTCGGGGCCACGAACATCTTCGCTCGCACACTGGGGGGCCTGTTCTCGGATCGATGGGGAACTGAGAGGAACCTGTCGGGCCGCGTTCGCTGGTTGTGCGCGACGCTGCTCGGCTGCGGGCTGGCTCTGATGCTCTTCTCCCAGATGCGCAGTTTGTACGCAGCTGTGCCCGCGATGTTGCTGCTCAGCACGCTGACACAAATGTCTTGCGGAGCGACCTTTGGAGTGGTGCCGTTCATCAACCGTAAGGGACTGGGTGCCGTCGCCGGGATCGTCGGGGCCGGAGGGAATCTGGGAGCGGTGGCTGCCGGGTTCCTGTTTAAGGCCGAGCAACTCTCGTGGCCGATGGCGATCTTGATTCTTGGGGCCGTCGTCACTTGCTCGGCGTTTGTGTGCTTCGCATTGATCTCCTGGGTTCCGGCAGAGACCCCCGAAACCCAGCCCGCGACTGCTTAAATTCACTGACGGCACAAACTGTGCATCTCTCCATCGTAGGACGGGTCCATTGGCCCGTCCTGTGTCGCCTTTCGCTCCACGAAAGGACGCTCTTGCGCGGAGCGAAAGGCGACAATCACCTCCCTCTGCTCAAGGGATGGACGGTCTACATCAACCCGTCCTACATCACGCCATGCTTGCCACACTCGCCCCACCGCCACCCCTGTCCCATTCCAGCACCAACCAGCAGACGCTCGTCATTGTTGGCAACGGCATGGTCGGCCTCCGCTTTTGCGAGAAGCTGATCGACGCCGACCCCCAGCGGCGGTTTAAGATCGTCACGTTTTGCGAGGAGCCCCGCGCTGCGTACGACCGCGTCGGCCTCACCAGCTTCTTCGCCCATCGCGATGCCGAAAAGATGATGCTGGCCCGCAAGGGGTGGTACGAGGACCACGGCGTCGAGCTGCACATTGGCGACCGGGCGAACTTCATCGACCGCGAACGCAAGATCGTGAAGTCGGACCGAGGCCGTGAGGTCGCCTACGACACGCTGGTCATGGCCACGGGGTCGTACCCGTTCGTGCCGCCGATGCCGGGCGTCGAGAAGCAGGGGGTGTTCGTCTACCGCACGATCGAAGACCTCGAACGCATGATCGCCTATGCCAAGGGGGCCAAGACCTGCGCCGTGCTGGGCGGCGGTCTGCTGGGACTCGAAGCCGCCAAGGCGGTGTACGACCTCGGCCTCGAAGCGCACGTCATCGAGTTCAGCGGTCGGCTGATGCCTCGGCAGATCGACGATGCGGGGTCGCGCATCCTCGTCAAGAAGATCGAGGCCCTCGGCGTGCGGGTGCTGCTCAATCGCGGGGCGAAGGAGATTCACGGGAACGGCAAGGTCGAGGCCATCGAGTTCAATGACGGCACGCGGCTCGATGTCGACATGATCGTCGTCTCGACCGGCATTCGGCCCCGCGATGAACTCGCCAAGCAGTGCGGGCTCCAGTTGGCCCCGCGCGGCGGGATCACCGTCAACGACCACATGCAGACCAGCGACCCCCACATCTTCGCCATCGGCGAATGTTGCGCCCACGCGGGCATGATTTACGGTCTGGTGGCTCCCGGCTATGAGATGGCTGAGACGCTGGCCTCCGTGTTGACTGGCGGCGACCAGCGGTTCACCGGAGCCGACATGTCGACCAAGCTTAAGCTGATGGGCGTTGATGTCGCCAGCTTCGGGAACATCGAACTACCTCCCGACAAGGGCGTGCCGCTCACATTTGAAGACCCGTTCAACGGCAAATACAAGAAGCTGATCGTCTCGCCCGATGGCAAGACGCTGCTGGGCGGCATCCTGGTCGGCGATGCGTCGGAGTATGGGACGCTCTCCATCCTGGCCAAGAGCGGTTCACCTCTCCCGTGTGAGCCACACGAGCTGATCGTTGGTAAGACCGGTGGTGGAGCGATCGGCGGTGGCGTCGATGCGTTCCCCGACTCGGCTCAAATCTGCTCCTGCAACAACGTCACCAAGGGAGCCATCTGCTCCGCCATCCGCGACCAGAACCTCGACTCGGTCGCAGCTGTGAAGAGTTGTACGAAGGCCGGTGCCGGGTGCGGGGGCTGTATCCCACTCGTTACGGACCTGTTCAAGGCCGAACTCAAGAAGGCCGGCAAAACCGTCAACAACCATCTGTGCGAACACTTCCCGCTGTCGCGGACCGAGCTGTTCGCGGTGGTGAAGGTCAAAGAACTGAAGACGTTCGCGGACATCCTGGAAACCGTCGGGCGCGGCCAGGGCTGCGAAGTCTGCAAACCGACGATCGCTTCGATCTTGGCCAGCTTGTGGAACGAAGTGGTCGTCGATGACAAGCATGCCACATTACAAGACACGAACGATCGGTTCCTGGCTAACATCCAGCGTGGCGGAACCTACTCGGTCGTCCCGCGTGTTCCGGGCGGCGAGATCACTCCCGACAAGCTGATCGCGATTGGCCAAGTCGGCAAGGAGTACGGTCTCTACACCAAGATCACCGGCGGGCAGCGGGTTGACCTGTTCGGGGCGCAGGTGCAAGACCTCCCCGCGATTTGGGAGAAGCTCATCGATGCGGGCTTTGAGAGCGGTCATGCGTACGGAAAGTCATTGCGCACGGTGAAAAGCTGTGTGGGGAGCACGTGGTGCCGGTATGGCGTGCAAGACTCCGTCGGCTTCGCGATTCGTGTCGAGAACCGTTACAAGGGGATTCGCTCGCCGCATAAATTCAAGATGGCGGTCTCGGGATGTACTCGCGAGTGTGCGGAGGCGCAGAGCAAGGATGTCGGCCTGATCGCGACCGAACATGGATACAACTTGTATGTCTGCGGCAACGGCGGTGCCAAGCCCCGGCATGCCGATCTGCTCGCCTCGGATGTCGATGAAGAGACCGCTCTCCGCTACATCGACCGGTTCGTGATGTACTACATCATGACCGCTGACCGGCTGACGCGGACCTCGGTCTGGTTGGAAAAGCTCGAAGGCGGGATTGAGCATCTCAAGGAGGTGATCATCCACGACAAGCTCGGACTGGTGGCCGAGCTGGAGGAGCGGCTGCAACACTTGGTCGATACGTATCAATGTGAGTGGGCCACGGTCGTCAACGATCCGGAGAAACGCAAGCGGTTCGAGCAGTTCGTCAATACGGATGAGACCGAGCCGTGCATTGAAATCGTGGGACAACGCGACCAGGAGCGCCCCGCCGATTGGCCGAGCGAGGTCGTCTCACTCCAGCAGTTCTACCACCTCGAAAAGGTGGCTCGGGAGATTCCACCGCCCACGGAGGAGGATCTCCGTTGGGTGGAGGTTGGGTCAGTGAGCGACTTCCCGATCGACGGCGGAGCGACGATCAAGTACGGCGGCGTGCAGATCGCCGTGTTCAATTTCACCAGCCGAGGCGAGTGGTACGCCAGCCAGAACATGTGCCCGCACAAGAAGGCCTTCGTCCTCGGTCGCGGCATCATCGGCGATCACAACGGGGAACCGAAAGTCGCCTGCCCGCTGCACAAAAAGACGTTCTCGCTCAACGATGGCCGGTCGCTTCAGAACGAGGAGTACCACATCCAGACCTTCCCAGTCCGCGTCGAGGGGAACCAGGTGCTGCTGCAACTTCCCGCCGCCGAAGTGTTGGAGCAGACCATCGGCACCGAGATCGGGTGCAAGTTGGCGACGAGTTGTGCAGGGTGAGAAGTAAAGGGCGAGGATGTCCCAAAGTCAGAGGTTCTACATGTCTGTACCCCGAAGGGGTTATCCATCAAAGCCCAGGGTCGCGACCGAAGGAAGCGCACCCTGGGTGAACCGCCGCCAATAAAATGAACCCTGAAGGGGTTCTACACCCGCTTACCAGAAGGCGATGTACAACCCCTTCAGGGTTGATGAGAACTCGACTCCTTAACCCAGGGTGCGCTCGCTGCGCGATCGACCCTGGGCTGTGGTGGATAACCCCTTCGGGGCATAGAGAACTCTGATGAATGCACATTTCCTTCACTCCCACAGATACCGTTCGTCGCACTCCACTTCATACGTTCGCAACAACCGTCGCAACTCATCCTGAAAGGTCTCGGTCCGGTGATGTTCCTCCTGGTTCTCAATGTACTCCATCAATCGGACGACGTGACTCGGGCTGATCGAGAACGCGCCGTACCCCAGTTGCCAACCGAACTCATCCAGCCCTCGTCCATTCTCTTTCACCCATTTCGAAGTATCGCGTTTCAAATCGCGAATCAGATCGGACAAGGAACCCGTCTTCGCCAATCGACAGAGTACATGCACATGGTCCTCGACCCCGCCGATCTTCAAGGCAGGACTCCCGAGTCCTTGACAGGTTCCCGCCATGTAGGCATAGAGTTTCTTGCGAAGCTCCGGGTCGCGAAGAAAGGGTCGACGGTCTTTGGTCGAGAAGACAATGTGCAGGTAAATCTGGGCCAGCGATTGCGGCATGATTGTGGCTCACGGGGTGAGGAGATGATGGTTGGGAGCGTACCCCACACAGGTCATGGATCACAAACGAGCCACAAGAGTGGTGACCGTACACCATCTCGTGATTGCTCCTACCCCGAAGGGGTTGCACATCACAGCCCAGGGTCGCGACCGCAGGTCGCGCTCCCTGGGTTAACGCACGCCGAGGAAATGAACCCTGAAGGGGTTCTACACCCGCCCACAGCCAGAACGATGTACAACCCCTTCAGGGTTGATTCAGACGCGGTGGCCAGACCCAGGGTGCGCTCGCTGCGCGATCGACCCTGGGCTGTGATGGATAACCCCTTCGGGGTACAGAGGGGCTATTGTCGTGTATAACGGTTCTCTCGAACTGCCGATTCTTGAGACATCGCCGCGGGCGTGTGGGGTCAAGGGCCCGGCGCCGTCGTTGTTGGCGTACTTGCTCGAAGACCAGCAGCAACTCACAGCCGTCGAGCAATTCGCGATCGACCACGCGCGGACCTCGACGCCGGTGCAGGCCCGCTACTACGAATCGCTGCTCCCGGCCACGCCGCCGGGGCCGGGGCAGCAGTATGCGTTTGAGGTTGATCTCGACCGCTGCTCCGGTTGCAAGGCGTGCGTCACTGCTTGTCACACCCTCAACGGTCTCGACGACGACGAGACGTGGCGCGATGTCGGTCTCCTCATTGGCGGGACGGCCATAAACCCGTTGATGCAGCATGTGACGACGGCGTGTCATCACTGCCTCGAACCCGCGTGCATGAGCGGTTGTCCGGTCGATGCGTATGTGAAAGACCCGGTGACGGGGATCGTGAAGCATC
>JANOKO010001063.1:0-5457 GCA_031419335.1 Planctomycetota bacterium | reverse complement strand
GTCCGGACCTGGCCAACCTCGCCGGTCGGATTGCCGAACCGTTAGCGCGATGTTGTAGGATGAGCACGCATCGCACGTGTGTTCTGCGAAGTCTCTATGAGTGCATGTGAGGGAAAAGATGCGTCCGCACCATGATCCGCAGGCTCCACGGTGAACAATGCGATGCGCTACACATTACGTCAGTTTTGGAGGTCGGCTGCGGCGTCATGGTTGCTGTACTGCGTGGTGACAATGGCAGCCACGTGGCCACTCGCGCGGGCTCCTTTGACCACCCTGCCGCTGGGTCCGGTCGATTCGCCCGTCGTGCCGATGCTCAACTTGTGGACCATCTGGTGGAACGCGGAACAAGCAACGCACGCCTTTCAAAACTATTGGCAGGCCCCCATTTTCGCTCCCAGCACGAGCGCGTTTGCATTCTCGGAACCTCAGCCGACGACCTTGCTGGTGGCTCCTGTAATCTGGGTCACGGGTTCGCGGATTCTCGCTTACAACGTGTACTACGGACTGTCATTTCTGCTGAATGCCTTCCTGACTGAACGGCTGCTGAGGTTGCAAGGTGTGTGTCGATTGCTGGCACGCTGCGGGGGAATCGCGATGCTTTTGCTTCCGATCCTGCACTGGCAGAGGGATGTGCTGCAACTCGTCCCCGTGTGGGGGATCGTGTGGGTGTGGATCACGTTCGTGAAACTCTCACGCGAGTCGCGCTTGCGACACGGGATCGAGTTGGGGGTGGCCGCGGCGACGACCAGTCTGATGTGTATGCACTATGGTCTGTTTGCGGCCTGTCTTGCCGCAGGAATCGGCTGGGTAATGGTGCGGCGCTGGGGCCAATTATCGACTTGGAGGGCCTGGATGGCGGGATGCGTGGTGGCATTGCTGCTGGCGGGACCGATGATCTGGCATGTCCAGCGGGTTCTGGATGCTCATGAATTTGTACGTGAACCGAGCCTGGTCGCCAAGTTGTCGATCCGGGCCGGTGACTACACCGCTGCGCACGGACAGAGTCTGCTGCCGTTGGGACGCATGGCTGCGAGGACGAATTGGAAAATGTCGCCGGGTTGGATGAAAGTCGGCTGGGCAGGACTGGGCATCGTGTGTGGACTCGCGCGTCGTCGGACTCGGCGGTGGACTTTGTTTCTCGCTCTGACGGGAGGGGTGGCCTGCCTGCTGTCGTTGGGGACGAACATCCACTGGGGAGAGTCTTCCATCTGGGAGACCTGCTGCCGAATTGTTCCCGGTTTGAAACAAGTCCGCAGTGCGTATCGATTCGTCGTGTTCGTACAGATGACGACCGTGTTGCTCTCCGTTCAAGCACTCCATCTGGTGAGCATGTGGAGTCGCATCAGATTCAGGAACAGCGTAATAGCCGTACGTGTAGTGGTCCCGTTGTTCGCCCTGGTGTTGGCCTTCGAGACTCTCCCATGGAGGACGAGAATCTGGACCGTACCCGATGTGCAGCGACATCAAGGGTGGATTGAATATGTGAAACGGAATACTCCACCGGGACGGGCTGTACTGTGTTTACCCTTTCCCACCGGGTCTACTGTATCGGACTTCGAAGCCACCACGAATTGGATGTACTTCGGCACGTTTCATCAGGTTCCACTCGTGAACGGTTACTCGGGATTTTTTCCAAAGGAGGAACTCCAACTGCGGGGCGATCTGGCTCGCACGGGAGTGACCCCAGAGATGTTGACGCGGTTCTGGAATTCCGAAGTGGAGTACTTGATCACTGACTCTCACGTGAGCGATGAATCGGTGGACATCCCGTCGGGGAACGCAGAACTGATGGTGAATCGCGTGTGGAACGATCCCACCAGTGTGAGGATCTACCGCATTCGACTTCGCAAATGAAGTGTAGCTTGGGATCGCGTCGGCGGATCACCAGACGCTGGACCGAACCCGCTCGATCATCTGACCTTCGTGAGGATTCAACGGCTGTGAAATTCGGATTCGCGTCGCATTTCCCGGTGCATCACTGTTTCGACACACTGACGTTGACGTTGTAAGCGAGTAAACAGTTGGGCGTACAGGCGATCTTTCGCCAGCGCGGGCGGATGCAATTCTTGTCCGGGCTTCTCCGAGTGGCCTGTTGTCTCTTGAACGACATCGATCCCAGCCGACGACTGCTGGCTCATGGGAGTTCCCGTGATCTCGGACTCGCTGTGGTGGTCTGCGCGCTCTGGCTCAACAACATCAAACTGCCAATTCAAGGATTGTCGCAACGACTGATGTCGTGGTCGAGGGGTTTCGCCGCCACGAGCCACTGAGTCGTTCGTCTGATCGGGCACTGTGCGCGAGCTGATGACTTCGTCCCTCATTTGACGGACATCGACACTGATTTCGTTGATGTACTCCATCAACTGCTCTTCGAGCGGCAAGGTCTGAACGGCCTCGTTGGGAGCCGGAGTCATTGCGAAAGAGGATGTGCGACTGAAATCCTTCTCAAACAAGGTGTCATCCAGATCGTTCCAATCTTCGTGATTGGTGGTCACAGGGATCGGGTGTCCGCTGGTGGGTGGTTCCTGCGCCGGAGGGACTTGATGTCGGTCGAGAGCCTTCGTCCACGGGGATTCAAGTCGGCATGCTGGAATTGGAGCCGACAATTCCGCGAGTTGATCCAGGGACGCGTAGGTGTCTTCGACAATCAACTCTTCCATGTGAGTCCCTCGGATCGATTCCACGGGATGCACGGGGAGTGGGTGTATGGACCACGGGGAATTAAACGCAACTCCAGCGTGTTCTGGTTCCTCGTGTTCCTCATTCGACGCCGATTCAGACTCAGTTGTGGCTTCGCATGCCGTCGACACAGTTTCAAAAGTGTTGGCTGCCTCGGACGTGGACGGTGGATTCTTCGTGAGTGAGGGGGACTCGCTGTCGTAGCCGTCCACGACAGCTTGAGCCGGGATGGAAAATCGGTCTGCTTGAAACATCGGATCGAGAGGGGATGCCTGTTGACACGTGCCGAACTCAATGACCGCCGCCCCAGACCGGCCCACCTCTGCTGCGTGTCTCTCTTCCCACGCGGAGTCTTCTTCCAAATCGAACTCTGGATCGTGTGTATTCGAATGCAAATCAGGATCGGCCGAGTCCTCCAGCAGGTGCGTTGCGGCAAATGCCTCCAGCGGATTGCACGGTGTGGAAGGCAAGAGATCGAGTGGCGCATTCCAGTGCAAAGGTAATTCACGCAGGTCGAGTAGTGCGGCTCGTACCAGAGGCACATCCACGGGACAGCACTCTTCGGCAAAGGCCAAAAGCAGGCAGTGGTCCGCTAATTGATTCAGCCGCCGGGGGTTGCCTTCACTCGCCGAGCAAATCAACTGAATTGCCTCCGGAGTGAAGATCGTCAGGCCACCATTCCCCGCCAACCGCAGCCGCTCACGCACAAACTGACTCGATTCCTCATAGGTCAGAGGCTCGATACAGGCGTGGCTTCCCACGCGTTGATTCAACGCATTCATCGCGGGTTCGGTCAACTGCTCTTCCAGTTCCAGTTGCCCCGAGAGGATCAATGAGACGCAAGGAGCCCCTTGCACTTCATAATCCGTCAGAGTCCGCAGCTCTTCGAGCCCGCGTGGGCTCAGCAGATGTGCTTCATCCACGATCAGGAGCAGGCGATTCATGGGGGCATGAGATGCTTGCAGCAGGTCGAACAACCGAAGCCTGGCCTCTTGTTCAGACAAACCCACATAAGGGTGCTTGAGTTCAAACAAGATGGCTTGCAATAAAGCACGGCGGGTCGAAAACCTGGCCGTGGTGAGCAGGACTGTGCGTTGCAGGTCTTTGAAACGATGGTGCAACAAACGACACAACAGAGACTTTCCGGCACCGGATGGTGCCGTGAGTACTCCGATCCCCTGCCTTTGATCGATGCAGCGAATCAAGGTGTCGAGCGATTCTCGCATCGGCGCGAGTGGAATGAATGTCTCCACTCGCGGTAGGGGCGAGAACGGTCGGCTGCGGAGGCCAAAAAACGCTTCGTACACGAACGATCACTCCTGAAGGGCGTCACCTCAGTCAGATCGAGAGTGCAGGGGCGGTTCCTTCACGCGATTCGGACTAACCGATACCTTCCGTTCGATCGCCCGGCAATTCGGAGAACCATACCGATCGATCTCGACATCGGGATCCCGGAAGTTAGGCAAACCTTACCGTCCATTCGCCATCCAACAGTGCCGACTCGTTTTGGGGATCGACACACGGTCTTCCCACGCTCAGAGTCTTCGGTCAATGCCTGTTCATCGTTGGAGTGTGACACACAGCCTGGCGCGTCGACTTTTCCTAGCTCACACCAGTAGTGCGATTCCGCAACTCAATGACAGCCACATTGCCGGAGGTTCCGAGCCGGTGAAGTTGTCGAAAATGGAGCATGACTCAATAGCACATCTCGTGAGTGATCCAGGCGAACGACTGGCATTCTATCGCCGAGTCGGGAGGCGACACCAGATTCGGAGAATCCGGTGACTTGGGGGAGCTTCGGCATGGAGTGTCCTCATTGGTCGACAACTGCTAAGGAATTGGTCCAAAACAACTTCCCGATTTGAACAGAAGGATATGAACAGAAGGCAACGAAGGTCACGAAGGGATCAATCCAAAGGCTCTTCGTTTCCTTCGTGATCTTCTGTTCAATATCAAATCGGGAAGTTGTTTTGGACCATGTCCTTAGACGGTCCTCTTCTGGCACGTGGAGAGAGAAGTGATGTCGCATCGACAGCATCCGTGAATCGGTGAATGACACGTCTGTGACGCAGTCCAGAAGTGACTAGTGCCCCGTCAAGCCTTGAATTGGGGGTTCGCCTCCCACGGGAGGGCGAGGCTCCTGCCGAGCCGCTCACCCCAGTCAGCGCGTCCCCTGGCTCGCGGCTCAGCAGGAGCTTCGCCCTCCCATGCGGGCCTGGATCAACCCCTAATCCTAGCGTTGACAAGGCACTAGGCTCTCAGAAATGATCTCGTCTCCATATGGTTAACAGCCTAGAATCGCATCGGTACGTACCAGCATCGATCACGGGGAGGATCCAGCATGGCGAAGAAGGTGGGCCACACATCCGCGATGACGACGAGATCCTCCAACGGTGGATCGGAACACGGCCGCCGACAGCAGCCGGGCGACACGATCGGGAGTTACCTGATCCAGCGGCTTCAGGATTATGGCGTCCGCGATGTCTTTGGGATCCCGGGCGATTTCGTGCTCACCTTCTATGACCAGTTGCAGAAGAGTCCGCTACGCGTCATCGGAGCCACGCGCGAGGACAACGCGGGCTACGCTGCCGATGGGTATGCCCGAATTAATGGAATCGGAGCGGTTTGTGTAACCTATTGCGTCGGCGGACTCAGTCTATGTAACTCGATCGCCGGGGCCTTTGCGGAGAAGTCACCGGTGGTCGTGATTAGCGGAGCACCCGGCATGGAGGAGCGCCGCAATGACCCTCTGCTGCATCACAAGGTCCGCGACTTCAA
>JANOKO010001062.1:0-1143 GCA_031419335.1 Planctomycetota bacterium | reverse complement strand
CCGACTTCCAGGCCACGCTGGTCCATACCGGCCAGCACTATGACCCAGCATTGTCCGATGTGTTCTTTCAGGAACTCGGCATGCGGACTCCGGATGTCCACCTGAATGTCGGCTCGGGGAAACAGGGAGAGCAGACCGCTCGCGTCCTGGAGGGGATGGAGAAAGTCCTCGAAGCGGGGCCGGGAGGCGGGGCAAATTTTGACCGCCTGATCGTGGTCGGCGACGTGAACTCGACCATGGCCGCCTCGCTCGCGGCTGCCAAGCTGTGCATTCCGATCGCGCACGTCGAGGCCGGTCTGCGGAGTGGGGACCGCACGATGCCCGAGGAGGTCAACCGGCTGGTGACGGATGCTTTGGCCGATCTGCTGTTGGTCTCCGAGCCGAGCGGCGTCGAGAACCTGCGCCGCGAAGGGCATCCGGAAGCGAACATCGTGTACGTCGGCAACATCATGATCGACACGCTCCAGTTGCAATTGCCCATGGCCCGTGAGCGGTCCATCCTGAAAGAGCAGGGCCTCACACCCGGAGGTTACGGAGTGGTGACTCTGCACCGCCCGGCGAACGTGGACGAGAAGGAATCGCTCTCGCAACTGATCGGAGTCTTCGCCGAGGTCAGCCGTCAGTTGCCGCTGATCTTCCCGATTCATCCGCGCACACGAGCGCGTATCGAATCGTTCGGCCTCAACAGCCAATTGGAAGCCTCGCCGAATCTGCGGCTCACAACACCACTCGGATATCTCGATTTCCTGGCTCTGACTTCACAGGCCAAGGTCATCGTCACCGACTCCGGCGGGTTACAGGAAGAGTCAACAGTTCTGGGGGTTCCGTGCCTGACAATGCGACCCAGTACCGAGCGACCCACGACCGTAGAGATCGGGACAAGCACTCTCATTGGGAGTGATTTTGACCTGCTGCTTCACGAGTTCGAAAACGTGTTATGCGGCCGCTACAAGACGGGACGCATTCCAAACCTGTGGGACGGCCAAACCGCCGGGCGAATTGTGAAATCGCTCCGCGTCCGACATGGGGTGTGCGATCACACGAGTGAGTCGTAGAGGCCGGGTTCCATGTTAGAACAACTTCTACCCACAAATGGACGTGATCTGGCACAAGTCTGTCGCTGGCGGCGGTGGGCGTGTGGTG
>JANOKO010001061.1:0-1756 GCA_031419335.1 Planctomycetota bacterium | reverse complement strand
GGGATTGTGCTCTCGTCACAGCCTCTCGCATTGGGACAGCGTGTTACTCGCCGCCTGTATCGAAGCAGGCGCGAGCATGCTCTATTCCGAAGACCTGTCGGACGGAGTGACCTACGACTCCGTGACCGTGATAAATCCGTTTGTCCCCGTGCTGTAGTGGTTCGGTCTCACCCCACGGCGAGCTGTGAGTGATGTAGGGTGGGACAAGCTCGCTTCGAGCGCTGGCCCACCATGTGCGATGTGGTGCCTGCAGAATGGTGGGCCTGCGCCCAAAGCGGCTGGTCCCACCCTACGTGACTCGTAAGTCAAAAGCGTACGTGATTGGACTACGAGTGAGCGTCGGCATCATGTACATGAACTTCCCTACGATTCGCAGGCATTGCATGGCCAAAATCATCTAATTCAATGTTGGGGAAAGTCCGCCGAAGCCTCTCAATCCAAATCTGTCGACTCTGGGTTGCCAGATCACTTACAATTGCCCAATGCTTCATCTGTCCGAGCGACCACACCAGTAATCCAAATCTTTCATCGTGCAATGTCTCTTTAATCATGCATTTTGCAATGCTGGACGAAACCCTTCTTCCAGTGAACGCGAGAACATACGCGAACGTTATCGTGTCGATGTGTCGAATTTCCTCAATCGCATTGGACTTCCCCACGTTTTGTGGGCGCGGGAAATGGGTTACAGGGCTTCGGCGAATTGAGTGGGTGATTTGTACCCCAGGGCGGAGTGGCTGCGTTGGCGGTTGTAGAAGACTTCGATGTATTCGAAGAGGCTCTGGCGGGCTTCGGCGTGGGTGCGGTAGGTCTCGTGGTGGACGAGTTCCTTCTTCAAGGTGGCGAAGAATGATTCCGTCGGCGCGTTGTCCCAGCAGTTGCCTTTGCGGCTCATCGAGCACGTGAGGTCGTGCTTGTTCAGCAGCTCTTGGTAGTGGTCGCTGGCGTATTGAACTCCGCGATCGGAGTGGGCCACGAGACCTGCGCCGGGGAGTTCGCGCTGCACGGCCATCTCCAGGGCATCGACGACGAGGCGACTTTCCATCGAGCCCGACATGGCCCAGCCCACGATCATGCGAGTGAACAAATCTTCCACCACAGCCAGGTACAACCAGCCCTCATCGGTCGGGATGTACGTGATGTCAGCGGTCCAGGTTTCGTTCTTCTGAGAGGGATCGAAGTTGCGGTCCACAATGTTCTCGGCGATGGGGTGCGGGTGGTTCGAGTCGGTGGTGCTGACCCGGAACTTGCGGTGCGTCTTGGCTCGGATGTCGGCGTCTCGCATGTATTTCTCCACGGTTTTCTGGTTGCAAG
Source organism: Planctomycetota bacterium (assembly GCA_031419335.1). GTDB lineage: Bacteria > Planctomycetota > Planctomycetia > Planctomycetales > Planctomycetaceae > TH-plancto1. Next base: position 445 of record JANOKO010001061.1, on the reverse strand, counting down.
TGTGTCCCTGCTTGAGCAGTTCTCGATACACGCGAGGCGCGCCGTAGTTCCGGCGGCTCTCCATGTGGATCTCGCGAATCGTCTCCGTGAGCGACTCTTGACGCAGCTGGGTCGCGCTCGGTTCGCGACCTCGCCACGCATAGAATCCGCTGCGCGAGACCTCTAATACAGAGCACTGAATCGCGATCGGCCACGCGCCTTGATGCTCCTCGATGAAGGCATATCTCATCTCGACTCCCGCGCGAAGAAGGCCGTCGCTTTTTTTAAAATGTCACGCTCCATCTTCAGCCGCGCGTTCTCCTCACGCAGCTGGCGAACCTCCTCCTCGATCGCCGTCCGCTGACCAGCGCCGGGAAAGGCCTGGTCACCCTGCTCCTGGAATTTCATCCTCCAGGATCGCAACAACGTTTGATCCACCCCGAGCCTCCGGGCCGCCTCCGCGACC
>JANOKO010001060.1:0-1797 GCA_031419335.1 Planctomycetota bacterium | reverse complement strand
TTGTATTCTGCATGTCATGACTTGCTTCCGAGGGAAGTCCGATGATGGTTTGCAAAAGAAAGTCGGTTGGCACGCGGCGAAGCAGAGCTTCGCGGATATGCGGTCCCAAGCAGGAGCTTGGGACCGAGAGAAATTCCAAGTGAGTCAAGGAGTCCCGTCGTGACGAACGATCACCATCAGGAGTCTCAAATCATGCCTGGGTACTGGGGTTGGCCCTTCGTGTTACTGAGTGTGTTCAGTGTCATGGCGGCGACTGCCGGTGCGGAAGATCCAGACCCTCGGATCTCACAGATTCGCGAAGCCTGGCAGAAGCGGCAGGAGGCATTTCCGCACGTGACGGTGATCGCCACGCTCGAGTCCGAAAAACGCCACATTGCCGACGAGGAGGGATCGCAGATTCCGAGGGTCACTTCAGAATACGACAAGATTTCAACGACATATGAATGGCGATTGTCCGACGACATGACCGATATCCGGATGAGATTAAACCGGTCCACAGATCCCAGAACTCCCCCGTACACGCGCGGAACCTCGACGAGTTTGGGCAGTCAGAGTTACTGGAAGCAAACGAAAACGGATCAAAAAGGGGTGGTCGGAAATGGTAACACTTCTGGCACACCTCATGCCGGAGAGTCGACGATCAAGGCTCGAGGACCAGTGGTTTGGTTTTTTCGCCCCCTGTCGGAACCATTGTCTCAAATCGACCTGGAGCAGTGTCAGATCGCGGAAGAGACGGGTGAAATCGAGGGCGTCACATGCTGGTTATTGCGAGAACGTCGAACCGATGCGGGACAAGAACAAGAACTCTGGTTAGACCCGCTGCAGGACTATTGCGTACGGCGCAGGATCAGCTCACTGAATTCGGTTTTGCAGAGTCGATACGATGTGGAATATCGCGCATCGGATGAACATGGAACCGTTCCTGTATCCTGGAGATCGACGCATCTCGATTCCCACGGCAGATTGCAACTGAGTCTGAACGTCAAAATTGTATCGATTCAGACGAACGAACCGATCCCCGCCGATACATTCAAATGGGCATTCGAGCCCGGAACTCTGGTTACGAATGACGACACGCAAGAAGAGTATTTCATCAAAGCGGATGGCTCGCACGGGCCCTCTCCATATGTGCGTCCCCGTCGAACCACTGCGGCGAAATCCGCTGCCGTTATTCCATTGAAATCGCCCGGACCGTCGTGGCCTTGGCTGAAGATTCTACTGGGCCTGTTCGGCCTGGTGGCTGTGTCCGGCTTTCTCGTCCAGCGCCGCGTGCGCGCCAGACGATAACGCCATCCTTGGAGAGGGTCAGTCTCATGATTGTAAAGAACTGGTGGAGTGCAGTGTCACGGTGGCTTGCCGCCCTGCTGCTGCTGGCGAGCCCCGGAATCACGGTCGCTCAACTCGGAGGAGGGATGGGGCTGGAAGAGCCAGCACCTTGTACGCTTGGCTGCTCGGAGTCGACCTGCTTCAAGATCAGTGACGATTGTTTTCACTACGATGAAACGAACGGGAAAACCGTCTGGTCACCACTCCATGTGGGAGAGGGTGTCATCCCTGACGGAACGATGACGCGCTGGCAAGTGACCTGCAATTCGGATTGCTCAGAACAAGTCATTGCCACTGCGAGCAGTTGCGGCGCGGTCGATCCAGAGACTCCTGGTCAAGATATCGCCAAGTACCGCTGTGACCTGGAGTGAGTTTGCCCCGAGTCGCCCCCAGACGTGACCGGGCACGTCTGGGTGCTGCAGTCAGGAGCGGCGACTTCATGAGTGGCGGCCCTGCAGAGCCACCCTGCGA
>JANOKO010001059.1:0-2668 GCA_031419335.1 Planctomycetota bacterium | reverse complement strand
CGGGGAGTTCCTGCTCGACCTTTTTGTACTTATAGAATTCGACGAACCCCGCTCCCGGCCCGACCGAACACCACTTCGCCGGGTAATGCAGCCCGAGGTGCCACGACCCGGCCCCGCCCATCGAGAACCCCCACAGCACGATCCGGCGTTCGTCGACTCGGTAACGGCGAATCACATCGGCCAGCGCCTCGAACACGTCGGTCTCGCCCGCATAACGGTAAGCGTTGTTGCCCCGACCGAAGACATCCAGTTTGAGATACGACTGACCAGTAGGGACCGGTTTCCCTTCGTGCTGACCGAAGAACGGGACTTCACTTTGCTCGCCCCGACCATGCAATTCGATATAGAGCGGCAGACGATTAGAACCTTTTTCGGTGTATCCCTCGGGGAGAGTCAGCGCATACGGCTGAGCAGTGCCATCGACGCGGGAGCGATATCCGAGCACGGTGCGTCCGGGTGTCTGACCCCAAGTCGCCGGACCAGAACGAAGAACCTCGATCCGCTGCTTCGAAAGAGCGAGAATCGCGCGGGCCAGAGCAGCGGAGTTCTTCTTGGCCAGCTCCTCGTACCGCATCGACCGGTCAACCGCTTCAATCCCGATTTCAGCATCCACGAGCTGTCGCACATCCGGTCGCTCCGATTGCAGCGATTTCACTGCCGCCCGCAGGTCCGAGATATCCCTGGCTAGCTCAGCGCTGACCTCGGAACTGAGTTTCACTGGGGCGGGAGGATCAGCTGCGTGGGCCTGTAAGCTCCACAGCAGTGAACTGGCAGCCGCGATCAAAAGCGAGCGAATCATCGAGGTGTCCTTGCTTTGAGCGTACTGGCGAGATCTCGCCGAGTCGGCTCCTGCCGAACGCGGGACGGTGTGCAAGTGGGATACACCCAGATCATCGTGGCCTGGGGGCAGTCCGGCAAGTGGACTCTGATTATTCCGAATACAACAACGGCTTGGGTCAGCCAAAGTAGTCCGACGCGGATTCTTTTTGACACGGGTTCCGCACCGACCTAAGTTCAATGGTGTTCGCCCACGACGAACGGATCGCGACGGGATGACTTGCCCGTCGACTCTGTGTCCGAAGTGTGTGAGTCACCGGCCGACAACGGGCGAACACGCATGAAACATCCGGAGCGCGGCAAGGAAAAGCTGGGAAGCTTTGAGGGGACCTTGCCGCGCTTTTTTTTATTTGAGAGCAGTGTCACGCTCGGGCGTTACACCTTCCTGCTCCCCTCTCCTCCGGAAAAAGGGGTTGAGGGGTGAGGGTCAAGACGACTCACGAAACCGCCTTTGCAGGAGAGGCAGAGTTCACCAATCAATGCTGATGGCCCTGATGGTGATCATGCGCTGCTCCGAACACGGCGTTCTTCTGATCCCCCCGGGCGATGACGTATGCCAGCAGGTCGAGGATCTCTTCGCGGGTCAGCTTGTCGAGCAGCCCCTTCGGCATGATTGAAGTCGTGGACTTTGTTCGCGATTCGATGTTGCTCTTCGAGATCGAAAGTGGTGGGGTCTTGGCCAGTGGGTTCTCCAGGAGCTTCAGGGTGTCACCCGTCTCTTCGACGATTAGGCCGGTATGAACCTTGCCCTCTTTCGTCTCGATGATGTAGCTCTGGAACTTCTCTCCAATGACCGCTGAGGGATCAAGGATCGACTTGAGGATGTCCACCGGCTTCTGCTTGGCATCCACCTTGGCCAGATCCTGGCCGACCTCTTGTCCCACGCCATTCAGCTTGTGACACGCGATGCAGTTCGTGGCGGCGAAGATCTGTTTTCCGTTGCCGAAGTTCCGACCGCCGTGGGCGACCTCTTCCAGCAGCGGGGTCAGCTCTTCGATCGTCCATGCCTTGCGCGGGCGGTTGAGCTTCAGTAGGTTGTCCTGGGCTGTCATCGGGTTCTTGGCCAAGTACCCTTCCGGGTCGGTCTCGTACGCGTCGAGGTCAGTCACCACGAACAAGGCCCCATACATCCGCCGCCAGTGGCCGGGGTAGGTGCAGACGTACGGGTAGACCCCCGGCTCCTTCGGCACATTGAAGCTCAGCTTCTGCACGTTTCGCGGTTGCAGCAGGATGCTCTTCAACAGAATCTTGTCGGAGTTCGGGACGTAGCTGCGCTCGAGGGCACCGGGTTGGGTGGCTTGCGCTTCGGCAAGCAGGCCGACTTCTTCGAGTGATCCCGGTTGGGTGATGACGAAGTTGTGCGGCATGATGTCGGTGTTCTCGAACAGGAACTCGACCGGCTTGCCCGCCTGCACGATCAGCCGCTCTTTGTCGTACAGCATCTGATCGGGCACAGTCCCGACGCGGATGATCCGCACGCCGATCTCGCCGAGCTTGGCTCGCATGGCCTTTCCTTGATCTCCTGGCAATAGCGAGGTCAGCTCGTATCCGAACTGAATCGCACTCAGAGCCTGCGGCGAGGTCCGCTCGGCCGGAGGCAGCGGAGCGAGGTAAGCGATCACTGAATCGAGGAGTGGCTGGGCTTGGTCGCTGGCCCACTCGGTCTTCGGGAGTCGCTGAATGGCGTCGATTGCGACCGATCGGTCAGAGCCTTCGAGGGCATACTTCACGAGGTGACGGAAGGTATTGGCCTCCTGCCCGCGAACAGTGGTCAGAGCCAGCATCGCCGACCGGCGGATCAACAGTTCGGGGTTGCCTGCCGACATGTCGA
>JANOKO010001058.1:0-12087 GCA_031419335.1 Planctomycetota bacterium | reverse complement strand
ATGTTCTCCGGCCCGACATGCTGGACCACTCCGTACCCGATCAGCGGCAGAGAGATCACCGCAGCGGCCAATCGGACCTTCCACTTGTCGGCCTCTGAGGTGGAATGATCGTACAGGTTGCCGATCATCCACAGTCCCAGTGCGATTCCGAGCAGCAAGATGAGTGTCGGAATCAGGAGCGAGGGCGAGACGCTACTGATGAGGAAGATCACGGTCGCCATCAGCACGAAACCCGAGAATTCCTTGAACCGCACCATCCACATTCCAGGACGCGGCATGCGATGGATGAGGGCCGGAAACGCTCCAATCAGCAGATACGGCGAGGCCATCCCCAGCCCGATTGTGCCCCAAACAGCATAGATCATGAAGGTCGGCTGGGTCACACTCCAGAAAATCACCGAGCTGAGAAATGGCCCGATACACGGGGTGGCCAGCAGTGTGGCCAGAATCCCGGTGAAAAAGGCCCCCGTCAGTCCCTCGTGATACGCAGCTCCACCGACAGAACCAGGTAGATTGAATTCAAACACTCCCAGCAGGCTCAGCCCCATCGCGAACACGACGCCAGCCATCACGACCCGAAAACCGTTGAAGTGGAACAGCTCGCCGAGCCCGATCTGGGCAAACGTGGCCAGCGTCGCCAACCCGAGGAACACCGCGATCACGCCGATCGAGTAGGACAGGTTCAGAGCGAAGATGCGAGACCGGCTCTCGCCCGCCTGTTGCACAAACGACAGCACCTTGATCGCGATGACCGGCAGCACGCAGGGCATGACGTTCATGATCACCCCGCCGAGGAAGGCCAGCAGCAGCGCATAGCTAATGGAGAGTGGAGCCGACTTCTCGACTTCGATGCCTGCATTCCCCGTGTCAGCAGCAATTGAGTTTGTCGCCTTCCACGCTTCTGGCATCGCCCCGACATACGGTTCTTGGAACCACTCCGCCACTAAGTCCGGCTTATGTGGCATGCAGCCGTTGCGGCAGACGAGGAGGTCGATCTTTCCGGTCAGCGTGGGTGGAGGTGTCGCATCGACGCGGTAGCGCCGCAGGAATGTCACCTCGTGGACATACTTCCGCATCTCACGATTGTCAAAGTACGGGTCTGGAGCCACCTTCGGCGGATGATCGGCGACAAACGCCGCATCGATGGGCGTTGCTCCAGCTGTCTCGTCAAACGTGATTTTGGTGTTCTTCTTAAACTTTTCCACGGGCTCCAACCCATAGGTATTGGCTCCCTCCTGCAAGAGAACATGAATCGCGAGAACTGCGGTGTCCGGTTGCCCTGCCAGAGGGGACCAAGTGACGGTGATTTCGGGGATTCTGTCGCGGCCCCTGAATTGTCCGGACTCGCTGTTGGATTCTGTGGGACTACCACTATCCAGACTGAAATCCGGAAGCGCCGGAGCCTCCTCACCCGGCGGGGGCAGATCCAGGACATCCTGAGCGTTCAGCCCGCCAGCCCACATCCCCAACACGAGCAGTATCGCTGTCCCGAGACAGAATCGCCAAGAGGGTTGTGTCGACTTCATAAGACATCCATCCACAGTCTAAAGCCTGCCCACACTCCGCGCGCGACGAAAGTTTCCGGCACCTCCCCAGGAGCTGCCAAGACACACCGTCCTGTAACCTTAGAATCGGCTCCTTACAGGATAACCCCGAATTTCTTCCCCGGCGAGAGTGAAATGCTGTCGGAAGTTGTTCGCCCAGACTGATTTTTGATGCAAACGGGTCCACGCCGACCGGCTGATATTGCGTATTACTCCAGGAATGGCAGGAGACGATCTCCAGAAGTCGGGAGCGATTCGATCCTCATGGAATCGAATTCAGCCTCCCAGGCCAGCCTCCCGACCGACTACATTCTCCGAGCTTGATTCTTCAAACAGGACGGAAGCTCCCATGACTGAACCTCGAACTGTCTCTGCTGCTGCCCCGGATGGGACCACAACGGTCCGCGGGGTCGAGATTCTGGCCGTCATGGCCAGCGTGATTCTGTGTGATCTCACGATCTACCGGGGGAATGGATTCATGGGGCTGGCCGCCCTCTGTTTGGGGCTGCCGCTGTTGTTGCTGTTCGGTTCACCGATCCGTCGATGCAATGTCTCACTCGCAGTGATGTGTTTGCTCTTGGTGGGGGTCGTGGTGCGGCTGGCGTGGTGTGGGTCACCATGGGCGGTTGTGGTTGGTGCCGCCTGCCTGGTTGGCTTTGCGATGTCACTGGCGGGACTCCCGCCCTATGTAACACGGGCTTTGGGCTTCGCGTCGGGACTCATTGCGGCAGGTCACCGCGGATTGAATCTCTATGCCTCCCAACTATCAGCCCGATGTCGCTGGATGCCGGGGGCGGGCTTAATCATCTCGATTGGCTTTCCCGTTGGAGCGCTGATGGTGTTTGGGACGCTGTTCATTCTTGCCAATCCCGACTTGGTCAAGTCGGTGGGAGTCCAGTTCGAACACATGGTCAACGTGCTGACCGGCTGGTTCGAAAACTTCTCCGTCCTGGAAATCCCATTCTGCATCGCGGCGGGCTGGCTGGTGATCGGACTGCTGCGTCCCGATCGTCGCGAGCCGGAGCAGTGGGTCGTGATGGAGGATGCCAATCCGCCCGGAACGGCCCCTCTGTACGATGCCTTCCGCAACACTCTGGTAATGGTCGTCGGGCTGTTTGCGGTGTATTTGGTGTTTGAGTTCCGCACCCTTTGGTTTCGAGAGTTCCCCAAGGGATTCCACTACTCCGGCTATGCTCACCAGGGAGCTGCGTGGCTGACGGTGGCATTGGCCCTGGCGACGGTGTTGCTGTCCATGATCTTCCAGGGGCAAATCCTCCGCGATGAGCGACTTGGACGTCTGCGGATGTTGGCCTGGGTCTGGTCGATCGAGAACTTTGTCCTGGCGCTGGCGGTGTTTCACCGACTCTGGATCTACGTCGGGTTCAACGGCATGACGCGAATGCGGACGGTCGGCTGGCTGGGGATCACAGCGGTCATGATTGGGTTCCTGTTCGTGGTCATCAAGATCTCCCGCCACAAAGACTTCCGTTGGCTGCTCCGGCGGCAGTTGTGGACAGTGACGTTCGCCGCGTACCTGTACTTCATTCTGCCAATCGATCGCTGGATTACGCAGTACAACGTACAACGGGTGCTCGCGGGCCAGTCGGCTCCCAGTGTGCAGATCAGCGAACATCCGCTGAGTGCCGAGGGGTATCTGGTTCTCAAGCCACTGCTCCAGTGTCAGGACATCACAATCCGCAACGGGATTGCCGCGATGCTGGCCGACCGGCACGATCTCGCGCTGCGAGAGGAGTCGACTCGCCTCCAAAGAGGCTGGACTGCTCGGCAACTTGCCGATGAGCGCTTACTCGAACAATTGAATACCCTCCAGTCCAGCCAGAACAGCTCGTCCGAGAAGCGGCTGGTGGACTTGGCAGCGTTCCAGAAATACGCGTATCAGTGGTATTGAATGACTTGGCTATGCCGCATGTCTCCACAGCAGCCTGGGTGTGTGTCAGATGAGATGCCGTTCCAGCAGCAGCACGGACGTATCGTCATGCCTCCCTTGCCCCTGTGTGAAGGCATGTGAGTCGTCGAAGAGTCTTGTGAGCGCGACTTCCAAGGGCTCGTTTGCCGTGTTGCGCAGCGTCTGAGCGATTCCTTTGGCCCCAAATTCCGCGTGAGTCTCAGACGATTGACCGGGAAAGGCTTCCGCCAAACCGTCCGTATAAAACAGAACCCGGCAATTGACGGGGATCTTGGTCTGCTGAGCCGTGAATTCCGCTTCGGAGAAGACTCCCAGTGGCAGCCCACCCGCCTCATCCCCGGCGACATTCGATATTTCCCCTGTCTCTATGTTCTGGAGCATCGGGACCGGGTGGCCCGCACTCGACCAGGTGAGAATGTTCGTCTTGGGATCCAGCACTCCATACAACAGCGTGATGAACCCGCCGTCTTCGTTCACGACTTTCTGCTTACACAACCGCTCATTGACGTAGGCCACCAGCGTCGACGGATCGCGGAACCGGTCGGTACGAATCATCTGGATCAGTGCGTGCATCGTCATGATCGACATACATGCCTTCATCCCATGTCCCGAGGCATCCCCCACCAGCAGCACGATCGTATCATCCGGCAGGAAGAAGGCGTCGTAGTAATCGCCTCCCGCCATCGTCACAGGTTGACCACCCAAGACACGAATCTGCGACGATTCGTACCGGGCCACAATCTCGTAGCCCGCCGGGCTTTGGATGAGCTGTGGAATAATCGACTCTTGCAACCGCCGGACCGAGTCGATCTCGCGCCTCAGCTTCTCGGCGACCTGCCGCTCACGCTCTGACTCGGCTTGGCGAATTGCGGCATCCATGATCGCACTGAGCAGAAACATGTAATCGCCGGAACTGTCTCGCAAGACATATGACCGCAGACCATTGGTCAGAAACCTGGCAATTCGAAACACATCGTCATTACGGCAAGCCCCGACGATGGGGCAATCCTCCCGATATTGCCGAATCAACTGAAAAGTCTCGAACGCTGTGTCGTGGTTCGGGTGACTGATCGACATCAGGATCGCATGCCAGGTGTCCTGATTCGTGGCCAGAGTTCGGAACTCGACGGGGTCGGTCACGACGATCGTGTCATCCGGGTTGTCCCCGACATTGAGATACATACGGATCAAGTCCGCTTCGTCAGGATCATTCCAACAAACGAGAATGCGCATCGAGCCGAGCCCTGTTGACAAGTGTGATCGTCGCTCTCAGTAGCAGATCCGACGTGTCTCTAGTGAAGAGTGTACGAAGTTCTACGCCTCTTGCCTTGTGACCACGCATTTCCTACAAAACTCATTCGCAAATCCAGCATTTGCACGAACTTTCCCTACAATACACGGTCGAGTTGAGTGTCGTTGGTGACTGGACTCAGAAATCGAAGCCAGGATATGCGGAGTTCACAACGTGTCGGCAAAACCGTGGGGCGGGCGATTTCAAGAGGCGACCGACAAGCGGGTCGAGAAGTTCACCGAGTCGATCAGCTTCGACGCCCGGTTGGCCGAGGTCGACATTCGCGGGTCCAAGGCCCACTCGGCGATGCTGGCGGAGGTCGGGCTGATCACCGCTGCTGAGCGTGATCAGTTGCACGCCGAACTTGACCAGATCGGGGCGGAGATCGAGCGCGGGGAGATGGTTTGGAAGACCGAACTCGAAGATGTCCACATGCACATCGAGTCGGCTTTGATTGCCCGGCTCGGTGATGTCGGACGCAAACTCCACACCGGTCGCAGCCGCAATGACCAGGTCTCGACCGATCTGAAGCTCTATACCCGCGACGCGATCGACCATGTCGATCACTTACTCGGCGAGGTGCAGCGGGCCTTCGTCGATCGCAGTGATCGCGACCTCGACATGGTCCTGCCGGGGTACACGCACATGCAGCGGGCCCAGCCGGTCTGTGCGGTGCATTACTGGCTCTGCTATTGCGAGAAGTTCCAGCGCGACCGCGAGCGGTTGGCCGACTGCCGCAAGCGGGTGAATGTGTCGCCGCTGGGGGCTGCGGCCTTGGCGGGGACGACGCTGCCGATTGATCGGCACAAGTCGGCGGAGTTGATGGGGTTCGCGGAGGTGGCTGCGAATAGCCTGGATGTGTCGAGCGACCGCGACTTCTTGATTGAGTTTACGTCGGCGTTAGCCCTCATCGCGGTGCATCTGAGTACCCTGGCCGAGGAGTGGATTCTGTGGTGTACGACGGAGTTCAACGTGCTGCATCTCCCCGATGCATTCACGACCGGTTCGTCGATCATGCCTCAGAAGAAGAACCCCGATGTGCTGGAGTTGATCCGTGGGAAGACGGGGCGCGTCATCGGGGCGCTGCAGCAACTCTTCGTATTGGTGAAGGGGCTGCCGCTGGCGTACAACCGCGATCTGCAAGAAGACAAGCTGGCCATGTTCCAGGCGTACGACACGGTCGTCGCGTCACTGGAACTGACGACGGAGATCGTGCGGCGGGCCGAACTCAAGCGGGAGTCGATCGAAGCCCGGCTCGAAGACGGGTTCCTCGACGCCACGACGCTGATGGAGTACCTGATTCTCAAGGGAGTCCCGATGCGCAGCGGGCACGAGATCGTCGGCAAGCTGGTCGGCCTTTGCGAGGGTCGCAAGTGCCGCCTCGCCGACCTCTCGATCGAAGAACTCAAAACCGCCTGTTCGGTGATCGAGGCCGATGTGAGAACATCGCTCGGTTCCCGTAACGTGGTCAAGGCCCTCCAGAGCTACGGCTCGGGCGGCTTCGGACCCGTGAAGGAACAACTCACCCGTTGGAAGACCCGTTTCAAGGAATGATTCTCTCGACAGCATCGAAATGCTGACACAGTGCCTCGTAATTTGTCATCCACGGCCACACGTGTACCCTGCCAGTTCGGGTCTGGATGACAAAACACGGATTGCTCCGGTGAGGCTGGCGAGGGTCTTCGATGACACGGCGGAAGGCTTTCGTGACATCGGTCAGTGGACAGCTCCACCACACCTGAAGCATCCCGAAAAAGCCGGGAGTACGATGGCACCGATGGAAGTGAATCTGTCTTGTCCTGTGGTCCAGGATCACCGCAGAAGGTCTGCCGAATGTAGGGGAATGCTGGCAGATCAGTGAGTCAGCGGAGAACATTGGTCTCGCACAATTCTCTGTGTCGTTTCGGATGCCGCGCAGAATCAGCCAGCATCCCCCCAGCCCTATTCCGGCAAAGACTGGTCCGCAAAACAGTAAGGCCACGATCTCCAGCCAGTCCAGGGAGAATGTTGTTAAGGCATAGACGATGTAGATCGGTAATCCCACCGCCGGTGTACCGCACATGATAAAACCGAGGATTCGACCGAAGAGAACGCTCAACCACTGGGTCGTTGTCAGATCGGTTTGCAGTTCTGGATTCATGGAGAGTCTCCATTCAAGTCTGGACATTGGACCCCAGCCGACGGGACAACGTCCACCGGACGCTCGAGACGGTGTCACTTCGGAACTTTGTCTTTTGCCTTTCCGCCGGTGACCTTGACCGGGTGGTTCGTGTGCAGGTGCGACTTGAGCTTCGCGGCTGTCTCCGCGTAGGCGGGTTCCCCAGCGAGGTTCTTCGTCTCCCCCTCCGGTGAGTCGTAGTCATAGAGTTCGGTCCCCTTGGCTCCGGAGTCCCACTCGGTGTAGCGGTAGCGTTCAGTGCGGATCGACTGACCCGGGAAGCCGCCGCGCTGGACTTGCGTGAAGGCGGGCTTGTCCCACGCCGCGCTCGGATCATCCAGCAAGGGACGCAGGCTTTTCCCCGACAGACCCTCCGGAGGTGTGAGCCCCGCGAGGTCCGCCAGCGTCGGGTACAGATCCACCAACTCCACCGTCCGGCCACACGCCGACCCCGCGGCCTTCTGACCCGGTGCGACGACGATCAGCGGCACGCGAGCCGAGTTCTCGAACAGGCTCTGCTTCATCCACAACCCGTGCTCGCCGATGTGATACCCGTGGTCGCTCCAGAACACGATCACCGTGTTGTCGGCGATCCCTAGACGGTCGACCGCATCGAGCAGCTTCCCAATCTGCGCATCGACGAAGCTGATAGTGGCCCAATAGGCTTGGAGGGCCTCGCGGCTTTGGACTTCGGTGACGCCGAACCACGGCCACGGCTGGGTCGAGGCCAGCGCTGGTTCGGGCACAAGTGTCAGGTAGTCTCGCGACCCGAACTTCATCTGCACCTGATCCAGCGGGTACAGATCGAAATACTTCTTCGGCGCGATGTATGGACAGTGCGGGCGGTAGAACCCGGCAGCCACGAAGAACGGCTGGCCGCGATGCGACTCCATCAACTCGATCACCTTCGTCGCCACCAACCCGTCGGTCTGCTCCTCATCCGTCCCCTCGGCCTTCATGAAACTGAGCGAACTACCCAGTCCTCGCTTGGGAGTGTGGTTCGTCAGCTGCTTTTCTTCCTGCTTGTCGCGGCCACTGGGATTGAAGAACTCACTCCACGAGGTCGGGTCATCCAGCCCACTGGTCCCGATCTGGCCGGGGTTGCCGTAGTGGTAGATCTTCCCCACACGAGCCGCGTAGTACCCGTTGTTCATGAATAACTGGGGCAGCGTGACCACCTCGGGCAGTCCATCGCGGAAGTGGTACTGCAAGTCAAACACCCGCGTCGTGTCGGGCTTCAGGCCGGTCATCAGCGACGAGCGGCTCGGCGAGCAGAGCGGGAACTGGCAGTACGCCCGATCAAACCGCGTCCCGCGCTTCGCCAGCCGGTCAATGTGCGGCGACTGAATCAGTGGATGCCCATAGCAGCCGAGGTTGTTGTTCATGTCATCGACGGCGATGAACAGGACGTTCGGTTTCTGGTCGGCGGCGGGGAGCGGTGCAGGCCCGGAGACGATCACAACGACAGCGACCAGCAAGAAGCTCCGAATGGAACGATGTCTTTTCATGTGTGTCCTCTCATCGCAAGGTCGCGAGGCCGAAACGAGCACCTCGTGGTGGGCGAAGTATAAACGGCTGGCATGTCAGTGTGACACTTCAGCAGAACGTCCCATGCTCATCGATCCTGTCCGTGTGGAGGCAACGTTTGCACGACAGCGCGATGACTGAGTTCCCTCCGGGGAATGTTTAGGCTGCGTTGTCATGGAGTGAATCTCCCCGAAATACTTTCCGCAGACAATCGACAATCGCACCGACGACGAGCCACTGAAGCAAAGCTCCTCCATACCAAAGCGGCACCGGAATGGACTGTGCCGGATAACTGTACTCCAGAATGAGCACGCTCAACGGAAACAGATACATAGACAACTCAACCCCTCCGTGCGGCTGGAACGTAAGCATCCAAATACCGATGGCGACCACTCCGACCCCGAGCCCGCACATTGTCCAGAAGTATGGTCGAATGCTCATGAAACCGCTCATCATTGGAGAGAGTCGACCTGAGTTGAGGTCGGCTGATCGTCGCTCGCCCACGTTCTGGCGAACGTGGCTACGAAGACTCTACGGAGCCGCCGGGGCCTCGCGTTCGGCGATCTTTTTGAGGTACTGCTCGATCGCCTGGCGGTAGTGGGCCGGGTACTTCTGGTCGAGCATGTTTTTGGCGGCGGCCTGCGCCTTTTCCGGGAGGTTGCCCCAGCGGTCTTTGTGACCAGCGTTCTTGGGATCGACTTCGCCTTCGCCCTCCTTTCCGTCGCCGAGGTAAGACTCCTGAGCCCCTTGCGGCTTTCCGCTTTGTGGCGTCCCCTTCCCGCCACCACCACCTCCGCCACCCTGCTGTTGCTCGGCTTTCTTAATCAGCTCATCCAGCGTGGTAATGATCTTCTCTTCTACCCGCTGGACCTTTTGCCCCGCATGTCCCAAGCCGAGTCGCCTCCGTACATCGTCCATCTGGCGCGAGACTTCGTCGAGCGACTTCTCCTCCAGCTTCTCCAGGTCGACTTGCATCAGTTCCGCCAGCGTCACGTACCGCGCGGGGGTCTGCTCGGTCTCGTGGAGCAATCGATCCAGCGAGGTCAGAGCCGCCTCCTTCTGGAGCAGGGCTGTCTCGCACACGGCCCGGTGGAACAGCGCCCCGGCGGGGTCGACGACATGTTGCGGATCGATCTCGGCGTAGACTTCCAGAGCCTCGTCGTAACGGTTCCAACCGGTCAAAGCCCGCGCATACAATAGCCGCAAGTTGTTGATATAGAACAACTCGTCATGCCGCGACTGGAAGGCTGATGTCTCAACGAGTGTCGACTCATCGACTGCGGAGATGGCCTCGACGATCTGCCGGGTTTCGGAGTCGGCGAGGACGAACGCCTGGATCACGGCATCGAACCGCGCGGTCACGGAGGCGGTGTCGGGCACCGTGCTGATCGTGGATTGGAGAATGGCCATCGACTTGTCGACCGGGACCGCCCGCTTGGTCATCCACGCCTGGACCTGATCGCGGCACTGCGTGACCGTCGGCGGGGCGTAGACGGTACTCGCTGCCGAGATCGGACTGACACTGAGCAGGCAGCCGACGCTGACGAGAAGAATCGAACACAGGCGAAGGATCGAGATCACGGGATGGTCCCTACGGTTGTGGTCGCGGACACGGGTTGCGAGAGTGATGGCGGGAGATGAGCAGCGAGGCGAGTGTTCCTTCCAGCGTGGTCAACTCGCCGGCGGGGACGGGCAGGATTGCCCATCCTACTGACGACATCTTCACTTGTTCCGCCCCGTGGACAAATCATACGTCGCGGACTGGATCCGCTGCTGGCGTTTGGCGAGGTCTTCGGTCAGTTTTCGTTGAACGGGGTCAGCGGACTGTTCCCCGTCGATCTGAGTGCCAATCTGCTTGGTGATCCGGTTCACCTGGTTCTGGAGTGAGCGGATCATCTTCAGTTCGGCCAGCTTGTTCACGAGCGACTGGTCCTGCGGCTGTCCCTGTTGCTTTTTCGGCGGACCCTGTTGTTTCTTCTGTCGTTGGGTCTCCATCTCCTTTTGTAAGGCGAGGATGATCTCTTCCAGTGTCTCGATGACGAGCTGTTCCAGCAACTGGGTCGTGTCTCCCGTGTTGGCCTGGGTCAGTAGCCCAGCGACCGAATCCATGTTGCCCCGCATCTGCTCGACCGCTTCCGGGAAGGCGACGGACGAGCCCTCTTCTTTGAGCAGCACGAGCGTCTTGTCGGCGTCGGTGGAGTTCTCCCGCTGCTGCCGGGCGGCTTCGCTGCACTTGTCGAAGTGGGCGGGATTGCGTTCCTTCTCCGGGATCTTTTCGAGGCGGGTCGTCTCCGCGTTCACCTGCAATTGCACCCGCAGCATCTTCTGAAATCGGACTTCCAGCATGGCCAGGTACAGCTCCTTTTCCTCCTCGCGACGTTGTCGCAGGATTTCTTCGAGCTTGGCCTTCAGTTCTTCGAGCTTCTTGAGGGCTCGTTCCTGCTCCTCTCCCGCCGATTCGCGGCTCTTCTGTTCGAGGTCTTCGATGGCCTTTTTCATCGAGTCCTGGGCCTCTTGCAGGTCTTTGCGGCCCTCGGTTTGCTGGTCTTCTGGCGGTTGCTCTTGAGGGTCCATTGGTGAGGGAGGTTGCCCAGGCATGGGGGGCATCGGGCTACCGGGCATTGGAGGCATGGGGCTACCCGGCATCGGCGGTTGATCGCTGGGGGGCGTGGGCGGGGAGTCCTGGCCCGGCATGGGCTTTCCGGGCATGGGCTTGCCGGGCTTCGCGGGAGAGTCGCCGGGCTCGGGCTTCCCCTCCGAGTCGGACGGAGGCATGCCGTCCTGCGGGTCTTTCGGATCCTTCGGCTTGTCGGCTCCCGGTTTGTCCTTGTCGTCCCCTGGCTTTGGCTTGTCGCCGTCCTTCGGCTTGTCCCCGTCCTTGGGGTCTTTGGGATCACCTTCCATCGGGTCGCCGCTGGGGGAGTCCTTGGGGTCGGACGGCTTAGCATCCGATGGCTTCGACTGGCCTTTCCGGGCCTTGTCCTGCTTGTCGATCTTATTCGCCAGCTTCTTCGCTTCCTCAGCGGCCTTCTTCTGCTCGTCCTCAGCCTGCTTCGGATCGCCGCCCTTCTGGTTGGTTGCCTTGGCATCGCGCTGCTTGCCGATCACGCGGTTCGTGTCTTTGAGCAGGTCTTGAATCCGCTCCATTTCCCGCTGCAACCGGTCGCGCTCGTCCTCACTTTGCAGCAGTTGCAGAATCTCCTCCATCCGCTCGATGACCTGCCGCTGCCGGTCTGACGCTGCCCCCGTCTGGTTCTGTTTCAGTTCGATGGAGATCTTTTCCATCTCGCCCAGCAGTGCCTGCTCCTGGCTCTTCTCGCGGGCGCGGTCGAGGATGTCGGACTGCTCCGGTTCCTTCCGCCGCAGATGCTCCGCCGCCTCCAGCAGCGAGCGCTCGAACCGCTCATAATCCCGGCGGATCTGCTGCTGTTGCAGGCTCAGATCGTCCTTGGGCTTCACCGGAACCGGAACCGGATCCGCAGATTGGACGAACGACCCGCAAGTGAATGCGATCAGTAAGGCCCATGTCAGCCAACCGTAATGAGTGCCGTATGTTCGCATGGTGGAATTCCAAACTGGGTCGCCGCAGGCTGGGAAGTTGGGAATTCACCACGGAGGCACGGAGGCACGGAGAACTCAG
>JANOKO010001057.1:0-1671 GCA_031419335.1 Planctomycetota bacterium | reverse complement strand
TCGAGAGTATCCCATGTCTGATTCCCCCATGAAACCGATGGCCCCGACCGCAATTCCCGCAACGAATCCCACCGGTATGCAGAAGTACCTCGACCGGGCACTGGGTGTTCTTAAGAAGTTGGGAGTGGCCCCGCGCGACGATGTGCCGCAGGAGTTGATCTCGCTGCTCGAAGGGGTCCGCCAGTTGGACGAGCCGCGCGTGCTGGCGATCGCCAACACCATCAAGCACATGAGCACGTTTAACGCCCTCGTGCGTGACAACGTTGAGAACATCAATGTCGGCAATCGCTACCTCGAAATCACTCAGATGTTCGATTCGATCCGCGAGGACTCCAAGACCCTCATCTCCCAGTTGGATGACGGCAAGATCGGCATCACCGAGAAGGCTCAGAACTTGTGGATGCGGTTACGGCGCGGCACTCCGTCGGCCCGCTTCGAGAAGATCGTCGAGTCGTACCAGGACGTGACCAGCGACACCCGCGATCAACTCAAGAAGGAGGGGCTGGTGATGGATGCCTACATCGATTTCCGGTTCGCCCTCAAGGAGGCCGAGGTCGTGGCCCGCGAGTTGCTCGACAAGGATTTGCCGATTCTCGATGCCTCGAAGCTGGCCCTGGCCGAAGCTCAAGCAACCGTCGACGCGCGCGGAAAGAACGAGAGTGACCAGTCCCGGCTCGAACTCAAACGGGACGAGGCCCGCGAAGCATACGAAGACGAAGACCGCACGTATCAGTTATTGAAAGACATCTCTGAGAATCTGTCGGTGGGTTACGATGTCGGCGAAACGCTGATCGCCAAACTCAAGCAGACCCACGATGTCAAAGACCGCGTCTATCGCCGGGCAGTCACGTTCTTCACCACCAACGAACACGTCTTCACGATCCTCGGCACGGTGTATACCTCGCAGCATGGACTGCATGAGGTCACGCAGGCCACCGAAGCGATGAAGAAGGGGGTCAACAAGAGCCTCGAAGACGTGGCGATCCTCGGCAAGGAACTCGAAAAGGCCGCCCTCAAAGCGGGCTACGGCTCGACCATCAATCCCGAGTCCGTTCAAAAACTGGTTGACGCCATCAGTAGCTTCCAGGTCGACTCGCTGCAAATGATCGCCGACCTGCGGAAGGAGAGCGAGCAAAACGCCAAGGAGATCCGCCGCGTGGTGGAGGACGGCAAGCAGCGGTTCCAGGCCACGCTGGCGAAATTCGCCCGAGAGGGCCGGGCTTAGTTCACGGTTCCCACCCCCGTGGCAGAAGTCGTCAGACTTCTGCCGCCTCATCCGTGGTGCAGACATTCCTGTCTGCCTTCGCTGTCTGCCTTTCCTGCAAAACAAATCTGTAATAACGGTACGACAGATCCCGCTGTCACGCCGCGTTCGCCGGGTCGGACTCGGCTAGCTTGGCAGAAGTGGCGAAATTTGTGAGCGACTCATTCGGATGTGTTCCACCGCCATCACGGAGCATACTCTCCGCCCGCGGTCACGCGGGCTTGACCCACGGCGACCAGCGTTTCGAGGAGTTCGGCGACGTTCGCTTTGTTGGCCCGGCTGAACTGGCCCGCGATGTCGGCAGCTGTGGCGGGTTTGTTGTGGGTTGTCAGGGCTTGGCGGACGGCGCGGATGCGTTCGGGGAGGGTGGCTGGCCAAGCGGCTTTGGTGGCTTTGGCCGACTTCAG
>JANOKO010001056.1:0-5565 GCA_031419335.1 Planctomycetota bacterium | reverse complement strand
AGCGGCTCAATCCGCTTGGTTCGCATCCGTACGCGACGATCAACCACTGACAACCAGTCGGGGACCGCAGTACCCGCCAGGAAGTAGGGACGATCGAGGAAGCGGATCCCGTGGGCCAAGTAATTCATGGAGAGTCCTCTGTGTGTGGGAGGGCATGATTGCCTGGGTACGAGACATATCAACGCCTTTGAAGATTATCCCCCGTGGCGAAATGAGCTGCCAGAGCTGGTGCCCCGTCAAGGCTTGTTTTGGGGGTTCGCCTCCCTCGGGAGAGCGAGGCTCCTGCCGAGCCGCATCCACAAGACAGCGTGTCCCCTGGCTCGCGGCTCAGCAGGAGCTTCGCCCTCCCTGGCGAGCTTGGCTCAACCCCAATTCTTAGCGTTGACGGGGCACTGGTCCGGATTTGAATCTACATCCCGGAGACCTCTTCGAACAGGCTGCGGATCCGCTGGAGGGCTAATGGCTCGACGGACAGGTCGTCGACATGGGGGATCGAGATCAGCAGTGTGTGGCCCTGGCGCTGGCTCTTCAGTTCTGGGTCACGGCTTCAGCAATTCAATCACTTTCGGGCCAGCATTTCTATCGACAGCATACTCATAGGAGGTTTTCGGGGCTCCGTCGTCGGTTGGCTCCGAACGCTTATCCTTAATGGCACCGTACTCCAGCAAGAGCTTCACAATCATATCCGTAGTTTCATACGGAAGACCCGACTTGTGACCATCCGTATGCGTAGCGGCCATGTTGAGCGGCGTCATTCCATACCGGCCGGGAACGTCAATATCAAACTCCTTGCGGTGATGTTCTTCAGTCGGGTTCGTTCGTCGGCGATGCGACATCCCCCTGTTCGCAATCTGCATCGCGGTAAACGTACCGTCCTGGGAACAGTCAGTACCAATCAAATGTGCTGTGTGCCTGGATTCGTGCCACGCCCATGCTAACTCCCCGGGCGGAAATCGGATCGGGAGCTAGTCTGGATTTGAACCTGCATCCCGTAGACCTCTTCGAACAAGCTGTGGTTCTGCTTGAGGGCCAATTGCTCGACGGACAAGTCGTCGACATGGGGGATCGAGATGACCAGCGTGTTGGCCTTGCGCTGGCACTCCAGTTCGCGGACGCGGCTGTTGCGGGCGGCATCGAGTGAGATGGCGATGCGTAATATAGCTGCCATTTTCGAAACAGCGACACGGCCATCCCGGTTGAGTGAACTGTAGAAAGTGTGCGTGGGTTTCGGTGACGAGCGACGGTGATACCGGGCGACCATCCCGACTTGCTGCACGTCTGCACTCGACAACCCGAACAGTTCACTGTTGGTAATCAGATATTGCGAGTGCTTGTGCAGGCTGCCGGTATTCACAAAGGCCCCGATCTCGTGCAAGAGCGCAGCCACATAGAGTAAGAGCTCATTTCTCGCGTCGAAGCCATGCTCCGTTTGCAGTTCTCGGAACAGTTTCTGGGAGAGATCGGCCACTTGGACGGCGTGTTCTTCATCAAACTGATATTTGCGGCCCAGCTCCATCGCGGACCGTACGATTTGTCTGCGGAAATCTTCGGACCAGACCCCACCATCGGACATTTCTCGCAGCAACCCCTCTCGAAGATTTGCTGTACTGATATGAATCTGATCGAGGTTGAGCAGACGCGCCAGTTCCAGGTAGGTCAACAATGCGGGACCAACCGTCTCGGCCTCCGATAACGGGATGCGGTACTTTCTCACAACCGCATCCTCACTGAGTTCGAGAAACTCGTCGACAAACTTGGCCAGTTGTTTCACGGTCATGATCCCGAATTGCTGAGGATCCCACTCCTTCAAGATCTGTTTCGCAGCAAAGCGAGCATCCCCTCCCAGGGCGATCAATTCCACTTTACGCGTGGAAGGAATGTGCGCAGGCAGCGTTTCCAGTTGACGCTGGATCTCGCTCTCCATGATGTCCCGCAGCTTCGATTGCGTCGCCCGCAGCGATTCCAGCGATTCATGCAGTCGCAACGACCCGATCCGAAACGCATGCGAGTACGCCACATTTCCAGCATCGACGTACAGGAGTTCGGTACTGCCGCCCCCGACTTCCGCAATGGCGACTCGAGCATCCTCTAGCTCCGAATGCGACTGGAGTTGCTGCTGGATGCTGCGATAGGTAATACGGTGGACTTCGGCTTCGTCAATCGTTTCGACGTTGAGCCCGGTCGCCACGTAGATGCGGTCAACGAAAGCGATGCGATTGATGGCTTCACGGACCGCACTGGTCGCCACGACCCGGATCTGGTCGGAATGAGTGATCTGGTACTCACCCAGTTTTTTGCGGTAGGACTTCAGTACGCGCACGCAGTCCTCGGTCGTCGAGCGGGCGATCTCCCCTTGAGTAAAGGTATCCTTGCCAAGCCGCACCCCTTGAGACAGATTCTCAATAACTCGCACCTGCCCAGCGGAATCAATCTCCGCGATGGCCATACGGATCGAGTTCGTGCCGACATCGATCACAGCGACCGAGCGGTTCAGTCCGAGGCGAGGAGTGGGGGCGGGGGGACTCAAGGAGTGATCCGGTCAATGAAGTGATACGAAGTCCAACAACACGCCACCGGGCTTGCCCCGGTGGTTCCCGCGCTTGTGCGCTACAACACGCCTTCAGATGCCTCTGATACATCTGGTAGCGCACAAGCGTGGGAACCACCCCGACGAGCGGGGCGGCATTTTTTCAGCCAGCGCCACCCATATTCACAAGATCGGGATGTCGAGGCAACGGGTGTTTCCGGGGACAAACCATTCTTCACACAAGCCGTGCCGTCGCTGAGGTCGGCACAACCGGTCCCTGGAAAATCGATCCTGACCGTTGTTTTTCTGCAATGTCGCTCAGTGGATAGGCGTCATAGCTTAGGTTTCCCGGAGAGTGAGTGAGAATTCCCCAGCCGTCACAAGTCTCACAACCTGCCCAAGCTACGCCAAATGTCCTACACTGCAATCGGAACGGGCCAAAGCGCCCGTGACTGTTGCCCAAGGATGCGACCATGCGCCAACTGTTTTTCACCGTCCTTCTGATCTTCGGCCAGATGCTGCCACTCCTCGCTCAGGAGACCCCTCCGGCGGGGGCCGAGCCGCCCAAGGCCGGTGAAGCGTCCGCGCCGGGAGCGGACACACTCCCCAACGGCCCGCGAGAGATCTACCTCCCGTTCAAGTTCCTCAAAGGGATCTTCGACAGCCAGGGGGCCAGCGTGGTCCTCCCTCTCGACGAGTACAAGCGTCTCAAGGCTGCCGCCGAAAAGGCACCGGTCACTCCTCCGGCGGTCACGGCTGTCATCACTAGCGCGACCTATGTTGCCACGGTGGAGAAAGATCTCGCCCGCATTCGGGCCGAACTGACCGTCAACGTCCTCGGTACACCGTGGGTCGAGGTGCCCATCCGATTCGGCACCGCTGCCATCGGCAAGCTCGAGGCGGGCGAGAAAATCCTGCTCAAGGGAACCGGCGATGGCAACTACTCGCTCCTCTTTGGCAACACCGGCGAGCAGAAGATCGTCCTCGAATTGACCACCCGCATCCACACCTCTCCCGAGGGCCGCGAGTTCGGTTTCGATGTCCCGACCACCGGAATCACCACGTTCGAGATCGTCATCCCCGAGGCCGACCAGACCGTCGAAGTCACCCCCCGCTTGATCGCCATCCCCGCCGAAGCGGCTGCGATGCAGACCCGCTTCAAGGCCAACCTCGGCTCGACTCCGAACATCACCGCCCGCTGGCGACCCAAGGCGACCAGCAAGCCCGAAATGGACCTCCTGGCCAGCGTCTCGAACTACACTCGCGTCAGTGTCGAGGACGGCCTGATCCACACCGATGCCATCTTCGTCTATGAAGTCCTGCGCGGCGAGGTCGCCCAGTTGCGAGTCTCGGTCCCCAAGGACCATCGCATTCTGGATGTCTCCGCCGAGGCCCGTCTCAAGGGATGGCTGGCGAAAGAAGAAGACGGTCGGCAGATCGTCACCATCGACATGCTGGGCGGACAGACCGGCAAGTTCAACGTCGAGGTCCACACCGAGCGGAAGATCCCCGATGAGGCGTTCGATGTCGGCGGGTCGAACGACACCGGATTCGTCGGCATTCATGCTCTCGATGTTGTCCGCGAGTCGGGCCAGATTGGACTGTTCAACTCCGCGGATCTAACTCTCACCGTGGATGAGCAACAAGGGGTCGTCCGCATCGACGCAGGGGAACTGCACGAACGCCTGCGGGGCGAGCGCGTCACCTCGTTCAAATACTACTCGCCGAAGTTTGTCCTCAAAGCCTCCGTCAAGCCGGTCCAGCCGCGCGTCCTCGTCGACCAATCGGCCCAACTCGTCTTCGGAGACGACGAGTTGCGGCTGACCTCGACGATTCAATACACGATCGAGCGGGCCGGGCTGTTCCAACTCCAAATCAAGGTGCCGGACGGCCTCGTGATCGACAACGTCGACTGCCCCGGCATGAAGGAGTTCAATGTCGACGCCGCCACGAAGCTGCTGACAGTGAGCCTCAACGACAAAACGATGGGCGCGATCGTCCTGAACATCCGTGGCCATCGCGACTACACCGCTGGGAAGGACCAGGCCGAGCTGACACTGCCAGTTCTGGAGCCACTCGGAGCCGAACGGGACATCGGCAATCTGCACGTCTTCGCCAAGGAATCGATCGAGGTCAACACCAACGACAAGGGGCTCGTCTCAGCCCAGCCGCTGCCAGTCGTCCCCGGCTCAGCCATCGGCGATGCGCTGGCCACCTCGTCCTGGAGCTATACCCGTCGACCGGTCACCATCCCAGTGACGACGAAACGCAAGTCGACTCGTATCAGTGCATCGGTGGCGACCACACTCCACCTTCAGCCGGAACTGACGGAGGTCAAGACGCAATTGGATTTTCAGGTCCAGTACGCGGGGATCGATACCTTCCGCTTCCTAGTGCCCGAGTCGGTCTCCGGGAAAGTCCAGATCGAAAGCGTCGCGACCAATGGAAATGCGCCCGACAAGCTCCAGACATCCCAAGTCCCTGCCAAGGAGGGGTGGGTCGAATGGACGGTCGTCGTTCCGCGAGAGGTCATGGGGACACAGCGGTTCGCGATCTCGTATGACTTGAAGCCGGAGCTGGCGGCTGGCTCCACGGAACGCAAGATTTCTGTCCAGGTGCTGCGCCCTCTGGGTCATGAGAAGGGCGAGGTCAAGACTCCCTTAGCCGACGTCAGCGGCGAAATGGTCATCACCAAGGACGACTCGCTGGCCGTCAGCGCCCAGGCCACCGGAGGTGATGTCGAGCCGATGGATGTGCGCGAGCTGTCACTCCTGCCAACGAGCGGCACACAGGCGTTCCGCTACTTCACCCAGCCAGACGATGCCGCGATTGAGCTCGCGATCTCCCAGACAAAGTACGAGATCGAAGAAGTCGTGGCCACCGTTGTATCGAAGGAACTGGTCGAGATCGTCACCGGGGAAGGCAGCGAGGCGACGTATCTCGTGCGGATGCGGCTCAAGACCAGCGAGCGGCAACGCCTGCTGGCTGACCTGCGATCGGGGATGGGGTTCAAGCTCCTCGGAGTCACGGTGGCCGTT